>CAJQSP010000036.1 GCA_905614375.1 uncultured Dehalococcoidales bacterium
GCGAACCACTGCCATCCGGCAGGCTTACCGAGCACGAAAAAGTCACCCCACTGATGATCGAACCAACCAGTGCCGGTTACTTGGAACGTTTCGCCATTTAGGGTCAGCTCACCGGATGCTTCCTGTCTCGGCCAAGAGTAGTAGTAGGTGGAACCAAGTTCAGTTGGCAGCCAGCCGATCTTGTTGTGAAGCATGACGGGAGCGACAGCTTCAAGATCGAGAGTTAGACCTATATATTCACTTTTTGCAGCAAATGAATGACCGCCTTCTACCGGATGCAAACCATAAACCCAATCGGCTATGCCGATGGTCATCGCTCCTCTGTTAATCTGGCGCATACCGGCTTCTGCCCTGGCCGATTCGTAGTGCTCGCCGGTTTCGACATCGATAATTCCGAGCTGTGAGACGATGTTCGGTTCATTTAGTCCATCGTCGGCTTTGAATACAACGAAGTGGAACCCAAATTCTCTGCCGGATTCTGATTCGAGGTGACCGCTGTGGTACCACCACTCGAGTCGAGTATCGTGGTCCAATTCGTCAGCTGGGAACGTGATGGGCGACGGGGTGGCAGTGGGATCAGGAACTGCGCCGACTGATACTTCACGCGGCTCCGCAGATTTCACGCAAGCTGTCACCGCTAACAGCAAGGTGACAGCTAACAGCGATAGAAGTGATAGGCGTCTAATCGACACGTTTCACCTCCGGCAATATTCGGTCGAGCCACCCCGGAAGCCACCAGTTCCAAGGACCAGCGATTCGCATTATGGCGGGAGCAACGAGAGCCCTGACTAATGTCACATCAACGAACACTGCGATAGCCAGGCCAAGTCCGATGGCTTTCACAATCACAACGTCGGCGAGCACAAAACTCAAAGCGACAATGATGAGGATCGAAGCGGCTCCGGTAATGATTAGTCCGCTCCGTTGGAGTCCTTCAGCTACCGCTGCGACGTTATCACCGGTGCGCTCATAAGCCTCAGCGACTCGTGACAGCAAGAATATTTCGTAGTCCATGCTGAGACCAAAAATAATAGCGAATAGCAAAATCGGCAGGGTCGCTTCGATAACGCCCATCGCTTCGAAATTCAAAACCCCGTCGAAGTTCCCCTCTTGAAATACGAATACCAAAGCTCCGTAGCTTGCGAGGATCGACAGCAGGTTCAGTAGCACCGCCTTTAAAGGAAGTAACACCGATCGGAACAGCAGCATTAGCGATATATACGTCACGCCTAAAACGGCGGCGATGACATACGGGAACTTGCCGTATAGCGCGTCGATAATGTCGGCTATTTCGCTCGCACCACCGCTTACGTGAAGCTCGCCGGCCGGCGGTATTAGCGCTCGAATATCAGCTACCAGTTGGCGAGTTTCAGGCCAGAACGGGTGCAGATCGCTGTGAATCAAGAACAGCATTGCACCGTTCCGAACCGACTCTTCAACGATTCTGGCGGCCGCTACATCAGTGATAGATTCCGGATGAGTGTAGAGAAGCTCGTACTCATACGTGCCAAACGTCGGATCAATATTAACGATGCTGGTCACTTTCGAAACGCCGTCTAGTCGTTCGAATTCGCTACCTATGTCGAACGCGCGCTTTAGATTTTCGGGGGAGAACGGATCGGCAGCGACCGACAAGTCGTCCTTTTCGGCAAATGTGTAGACCACAGGAATAACCGTTTGCAGAGCGAATCCGAATTCTTCCCTGAGCACATCGAATCCCTGCCTCGATTCCAGCGAGTCGGGCAATATCGTGGCATCGACAGTACCGAGTCGCAACGATAGCGCTGGCACTGCGAGCAAAATCAGCACCGCAGAAGTTGGGACAAGCACCAGCCACGGTCGTTTCATCACCCAGTTCGATAGTGGTACCCAGAAGCTAGGTCGATTGCTCCAGTTAGGAACGACCCTGAACCTGTTAACTCGTTCACCCAAGACAGCCAATATTGCTGGCATCAAGGTGAGTGCAGCGATCAACGCTGCGAAAATAACGGCAACGGCACCAATGCCGACCGAACGCAGCATCATTACGTCGAAGAAAACGAGACTTAAAAGTCCGATCAGACTTGTGACAGCCGAAAATAGAATTGCCTGCCCTGCGTGAATATGCGCTCCTAAAACGGCTTCATCGACAGATTTACCGTTGCGTAATTCTTCTTGGAATCTCGACGTATAGAACAATGAGTAGTCGATGCCGATTCCGATCCCCAGCAGACTCACGATGTTCAGTGCGAAAACCGACATATCGATGCCCTGCGACATGAAGAACACTATCGCTACACCAACGAGCACTCCCCCACCGCCAACTGCGGCTGGCAGTATCGCTGCGACCAGCGTTCCGAATACGAGCAACAGAGCGAGTGTTGCCACCGGGAATGCAACTGTTTCACCTCGGCGCAGATCACGTTCACTTGCCAATGAGATGTCGCGATATAGCGCTGGACCGCCAGTAACGATCATGTCGAGCGGACCCGGATCGACTGCTTCTATCACCGTGTCGAGATAGTCGAGAGATTCATCCAGCTCCATCGTCAGTCCTGCTGAAACGTGAACTGTATTGCTTACGGCAGAAGCTCGCTGAGGGTCATCGAGGTGAGTTACGACGTAGGAGATATTCTCCAAGTCAGGGAGGTCTGAAACAGCGTTCTCTACCGCACCGGAGAATCGAGGATCGAACGGTGACCAATCTGGGTGACTGAACACGAAATCGACTGTCAGTGTCGTTAGCTCAAGTCGTTCCTGAAGCACCTTGCGAGCCTGGACCGAAGGGAACGATTCATTCGAAAATCCACCGGGCTTCAGGTACTCGTCGGCGCGAGGGAAGAACGGTAACGCAGCCAAAATGACAATCGCCCAAATAGAGAGGACGTAGTATTTCCGTCGGACGATGAACTTGCCGCTGGCATTGAGCATCTAGTAATTCTTGTCTATTCCCCTAGCGATTGGGAGGCGGAGTCGCTAAGTATTACGTGAAATATCCAAAGACTATTTCCACCATCAACGATGTCGGTTGTTGATTAAACAAACCGGGCTGCCTAGATATTCTTCAAGGCAGCCCGATCGTAATTTCTATTTAAACAATCTGGAGTTAGTCTTCATTCGCAATTTCGACTTCATCAATTGATTGGTCTGGGGCTTCATTCTCACCATGAGACTCATTATTCTCGTTACCGTTTTCCAGTTCCGCCAGGTCGAGCACCGCTCTGGCTTCACGCCGTTCGTCGATTACTCGAATCGCGGAGATCTTGTCTCCAGCATCCGGCATCTGAATCTTCACACCCTGAGCGATCCGCCCTGTTGATCGAATTTCACCAAGGTTTGTGCGAATAACTTGAGCCTGTTCACTGACAAGCACTAGCATGCCGGTCGAGTCGGCCCTGATGTCTTCGCTCACCACCGCCGAGTCGGCAACGTTGCCGGTCTTTGGTGTGACTTTCAGAGTAATAAGGCCTTTTCCACCACGACGCTGCTGAGTGTAGTGACGTAGGAGGGAAAGCTTTCCGTAACCCTTTTGACTGACGATGAGCAGGTAGCCCTCGTCATCGACAACGTTCATAGAGACGACTTCGTCCTTCCCCTGAACTGTCATGCCTTTCATTCCACCGGCAGCACGTTGACGTGCCCGTACTTCGGAAGACTTGAAGCGAATCGACATACCTTCTTTTGATACAAGAATTACATCCTGAGTATCATCAGCAAGCACTGCGCCAATAAGCCCGTCATCACCCTTCAAATTGAAGCAACGCAACCCACTGCGGTTCATATTCCTAAGCAACGGCAAGTGCATTCGCTTCACCTGACCCTGTTTAGTCGCCATCACCAGATACGTATCTTCGAGGTAGCTCGAAACGGCAACTACCGCCTGAACTTCCTCTCGCGGTTCCATATTGAAACCAAGGTTCTGCACTGGCGTACCGCGAGAATTCCTCGACTGATCGGCAGGAAGTTCAAATACTCGCGATGCGAACACTCGACCTCGATCTGTGAAGAACAATAGATAGTCGTGCGTGTCGGCAATCTGTAAGTGCGGCGTTACATCGTCTTCCTTGGTCATTCTCTGACCTCGGACGCCTCTACCACCCCGGTGCTGCTTCTTGTACGTGTCGAGCTTGACCCGTTTTACGTAGCCGTTACGGCTAAGAGTAATAACAACATCTTCGTGCGGTTCTGTGTCTTCTCGGCGCCAGTCGCCAAGTTCTTCCTGATGCACTTCTGTGCGGCGTTCGTCACCATACTTTCGCTTGAGTTCTCGGGTCTCTTTGCGAACAACGCGAAGGACCTGAGCGCTGTCACCAAGAAGCGCTTCGAGTTCGGATACGAGCTTGAGAAGTCCGGTGTATTCGTTCTCGATCTTCTCACGTTCAAGTGCAGCCAAGCGACGCAGTTGCATATCGAGAATGGCTTGCGCCTGAATCTCGGAAAGGCTGAACTCTGACATCAAACTATTACGGGCTTCTTCAACGTCGGCTGAAGCTCGAATTAGTGCAATCACTCGATCAAGGTTATCGATCGCAATGCGCAGACCTTCGAGCACGTGGAGGCGTGCCTTA
>CAJQSP010000037.1 GCA_905614375.1 uncultured Dehalococcoidales bacterium
TTAGGGGCCGGTGTTTGTTGTTCCATTAGTCACAATCTCCCCCGCGATGGGAGAGGACTCGTTAAATGCAGACGCCATTGAAAGACTCGGTTGCTCGTCGCAAGTCTCGTTTGTCACGCTCATCGCAGTTCTCCTTTCCTGACCCTTTCGTATTGTCATTAATTTTTAGCATCCGAGCGACAAGGGGTTGGAGTAATTCCGTTCAGTGAATTCGGGATTAGCGTGGACGTGCCAGGAGGGTAAAACCGATGTGCAATGGACAATATTTGGCAGTAGTGTTGAGGGACCATGTTTAGATTTATTAGAAATAGACGCCCGCTGGGTGTCGGATTAATTTCCGGCACTGTGTTGGGTTTGATGATTGCGATTGGTTACGGATCGACGAGTGCCTGGTTATGTTCGGGTATTAGAAAGTGCCCTGCTAGCTGGGAGCCGTTCGTTTATGTTTCGCTGGTGATTTTCTTACTAGTTTTGTTTACGGCGATCGTCATTGCAGTGGTGGGTGCGAGGGCGTACAAGATTTTCGATACGTCAATTGGCGGAGATAAGGCTTACGAGCCAAGCATTGGTTCGCATCAGGATGGTGATTCGGGCTCGGACGCGTAACGGGCGATTTGGCGGTGGTTGCGTTACGGGTGCGGGTCGATAGATCCTGAAAAATAATTCAGGATGACATGAGCGAGGTTTCAGGATATTGATCGTTGTTGGCGAGGGTGCTGTTGGCGGTTATATGAAGTCGTACTGGCATGATTCGCACGTATAATCGGGCGGTTGATTTTGTGGATTGCTGAAATTTATTGGTTCGATAACCGGCAAATATCTCGATCAAGATGCTCATCGAGGGCTCACTAACGTGCTTCGGCACACGGTCTCCCTCTCAGAAATGAAAAGAATTTTCCAAATGGCAGAAACTAACTTCGATCTTGTTGTTATTGGTGCGGGTCCTGGCGGATATCACGCCGCTATCAGGGGTGCTCAGCTTGGCTTGAGTGTGGCGGTAGTTGAGAAGGACGACGGCACTGGCATTGGGGGACTCGGCGGAGTTTGTTTGAACTGGGGCTGCATTCCGTCGAAATCGCTTCTGAAGAATGCCGAAGTTGTAAATCATCTTTCGCATGCCGACGACTGGGGCATCGAAGTTGGTGAGTGGTCGGCAAGCATGGCAAAGGCTGTTGATCGCTCACGCAAGGTGTCTAATGCCCTGACAAATGGAATCGGATTCTTGTTCAAGAAGAACAAGATCACTCTCGTTCAGGGTAAGGCGACGCTCAAGTCATCGACACAGATTGATGTCGAGGGCGGCGAGACGCTTACTGCTAAGAATATTGTTATTGCAACGGGGGCACGAGCGAGAAGCCTGCCGGGTCTTGAGATCGATGGCGAGAGCATTATTACGTCTCGACACGCGCTTGAGCTACGTGTGCAGCCAGAGGCGATTGCCGTCATAGGTGCATCTGCTATCGGCTGTGAATTCGCTTATTACTTCAATTCTTACGGTGTGAACGTAAAAATGTTCGAAATGCTCGGACATCTCGTTCCTCGAGAAGACGAAGAGGTTTCGGTTGAACTAGAGCGTCAATTTGGTCAACAGGGAATCGAATTTGCTGTTTCTGCCAGCGTTTCCGGTGTTGAAAAAAAGGACGGCCGACTCGCTGTTCAGTATGAAGTGAACGGTGAGAAGGAAGAGTTCATCTGCGACAAAGTGCTTCTTGGTGTTGGCGTTCAGCCAAACACCGATGGCATCGGACTTGAGAACGTCGGAATCAACACTGTTGGCCCCGGATACATCGAGGTCGACGGAAACATGCGCACGAACGTCGGTGGTGTTTACGCCGTTGGTGACGTGAACGGCAAGCTGATGCTTGCGCACGTCGCGTTCGATCAGGGAGTGGTCGCTGCCGAGACGATTGCTGGTCACAATCCCGAGCCTATCGATGACTATGTGAACATGCCGCGCTGCACCTACGCTCAGCCACAGATCGCTTCTATCGGTCTCACTGAGGCTCAAGCGCGTGACAACGGCGTAAATGTAAAGGTCGGCAAGGTTCCGTTCCAAGTCGCTGGAAAGTCGGTCGCGATTGGTGAGTCTCAGGGCTTCGTAAAAGTTCTGATCGATGACGACTCAGGCGAGGTTATAGGGGCGCATATTATTGGTCCTGAAGCTACCGAGTTGATCTCTGAGATTGGCATGCTTCAAATGTTAGAAGGCACGAACCTTGAGCTACACAAGATGACTCACGCTCACCCGACGTTGTCGGAAGCGGTGAAGGAAGCTGGTGCGGCTGTTACTGGTGAGGCTATTCACTTCTAACGTTATAGCGCTCGTTACTTTGCAACTCGGCTCAGCGTCATAGTCTCTCACCCTTTAGCTCCCTACCAGAAAGCGAGGGGGATGTTTGGATCCGGGTGAGAACGCAGACTCTAGGTTATATTCGTTGGCATCGGAGATGGACGCTGGGTCAGTGCAGACCATGGTAACGCCGCCGCCGGAAGACCTTCGAAATCTTTAGCGGTAGCATCAAGTCGTCGATTGAAGGTGGTTTACCCGAAATACTAAGTTACGATCGTGGTAGCGAAGGATCAGATACATCCGAAGAGCTGCTTGGCGAAGGTCGCTAATGGATTTCAAGGAGCGATGATCACTAGATGACTAAAAAAACAAAAATTACCCATCTGTACACAGGGGATGATGGGCAGTCTCACTTTGGTGAGATTGAGGTGGAGATGGAGCCGAACATTGCAGGGCATATCTCCGAGTTGTTTCCTGCGACGGGCATTATATTCCGTGAAACGAGTGAGTTGTACGACTACGATTTTCATGTAGCTCCACGCAAGCAATACGTGGTTAATCTCGATGGGGCAGTTGAAATTACCGTTGGCAGTGGCGATAAGCGAGTGATGGGAGCGGGCGAAATGTTTCTCGCGGAAGACACAACGGGTCAGGGTCATATCTCGAGGGCTGTGAATGGCAAGATTAGGCATTCGCTGTTTATTACGCTGGATTGACGAGCGTGATTCTCTGTCTCATCCGAAGGCCTTGTCGCTCTGGCAATTGCTGCGTTAGTCTGGCCGATATTGCGACGGGGCGAAGACGTCTCACCTAGTTAGAAGGGCGTTTACTTCAGGCGCACATTCGTGCTTGGTCGAGTCTGCCCCTCTAACTCCCACGATCAGGGGGCATTAGTTAAACAGCGAAGGGTTTTATTTTTTCGTAGGTGCCGTTGACGATTGGTTTGGCTTCGACGTGGAGCCAGTCGTCGAGGATGTCAGTGTAAAGGCCTCGGAAATCGTTGTTGAATGCCAGGTCACCTTGCACCCAGTCGGCTGGATCGATCGACGGATATTCGGCGTAGTGACCGCCAGCAACCTGATTACCAACTACGAACGCCACTCCACCGGATCCGTGATCGGTTCCCGTTCCATTGTCTAGAACTCGCCTGCCGAACTCCGAGAACATCAGGACCGTTACTTCGTCACCTAGCCCGTGTTCTTCGAGATCATCAAAGAACGAGATGAGCGAATTCGAAATGTGGCTCCATAGTTTCGATTGGAGAGTTACTTCGTCGGTGTGGGTGTCGAAGCTGCCGTACTCGGTGTAGAAAACCCTAGTTCCGAGATCGGCAAAATGGATTTGAGCAACGCCTTTGAGACTTTTGGCGAACGGGTTGTCAGGATACTCGACATTCGACTTGTACTTGAGCGGCGCTTCCTTGAGGATGTCGGCTCCACGCATGGCATCGAGCCCAGTTTGCCCTAGATACTCCATAACGGTGTCGGATCCGAGTAGGGGTGTGTACATACGGCTGAAGGCGTTGAGAGCTTGCTCACGTTGATTGGCTCCGGCTACTCCGGTGAGAAGGCCGTAGTTTTCTAGATCCCCGACCGATGCGACCGGAACCCCTGGGGCTGCAAGTGCTCTTGGAAGTCCGTTTCCGAAGTTGACCGCCGTCACTGGATTGCTGCCTTCAGGGTCGAGTTCCTTGATTGCCTGACCGAGCCATCCTTTTGAGCCGACTGTTGTTGGTTCTGCTGTGTGCCAGATGTCCATAGACCGGAAGTGAGACCGATTAGGGACGGGATAACCGATTCCATGAACGATGGCGACTTTACCTTGATCATAGAGCGTCTTCATCGGTCCCATGCCGGGATTGAGTCCATAGCCCTTGTCGAGTGGGATGACCTGGTCATCGGTGATACGAATGTTGGGTCGTGAGTCTTTATAGAAACCGTTCTGAAAAGGAACGATGCAGTTGAGGTAGTCGTTTCCTCCAGAGAGTTGGATGACTACGAGGACTTTCTCTTTGGTCATGATGATATTGGCTGATTAGTCTGGTGAGGTGGTGTCGGGTTGCTGTAGTTGTGCTGGTGGGGTTTTGGTTGGCTGAATCGAGCGTTGATTAGTGTTTGCCACTTCGTTCCTCATCGCAATGACAGGAACCACTAACATGTCTTGTGTCGCTATTCGTTGGATCGCTGATAGACCTGAAGGCGATGGCGGAGGGAGTCGGTGATTATTAGCCTGCCTTCTGGGTCGATTTCGATGGCGGTGGGGTCCCAAAGATAGGATTCCACTCTTGATGAAATTTCGTGGGGTTCCGTAGCGTCAACTTCGATGAACGAATCGAATCGAGTTCGTGCTTCGGCTTCGTCGGCATTTGCATTCAGATATTCCTGCGCCCACGGCGAAACCGTTGCTGCGCCTCGTACCGACTGTTGGAAATTCCAGTTTGAATCGAACATTTGGACGCGTTGGTTGCCCCAGTCGGCTACATAGATAAATCCGTCTTGATCAACTGCGACGTCAGACGGTCGGTCCAGTTGGCCTTCTTCTCGTCCAGACGTGCCGAACTGGTCAATGAACGTTCCATCGTTGGCGAATCGTTGGATTCGGTCGTTTCGCCAGTCGGCAACGTAGATGTTGTCATTTGCATCGGTATCGATGCCCCAAGGAAGATTGAACTCGCCTTCACCGGTGCCTTCCAACCCAAAGTGCGAGAGATAGTCCCCGTTGGGTGTTAGGCGCTGAATTCGATTGTTGAGATGATCGACCAGCAGTAAATCACCGTTTGAGGTGAATTTCAGGCCTGCGGGTCCACTGATTTGACCAGGACCGATCCCCTGTTCGCCCCATTTTGAGATGAATTCGCCATCCGGGGTGTACACGGTTATTCGATTGAGTTCTTCGTCGGCAATATAGACGTGGTCGTTGGGGCCGTGCGTGATTGCAGTCGGGCTCACGAACTGACCATCACCTGTGCCATCGCTACCGAACTCGTGATACCAGCCATGATGAACGTCACATATGCCAACGCGAATGCCCAAACGGTGCATTGGGCTTCGATTCACGGTGAAGATGCGACCATCGGGTCGGATCGAAAGATCGACTGGTATGTGGAAGCCTCGGCCTCCAACATCGGCACCGAATCCGATGGTATCTAAGTATTTGAGTTTATTTTTCGTCTGAGTGGTCATTATGATCTAAACGAATTGGTACTCACGGGTGGCGACGATTAGTTGCAGAAGGGAGGCGATGACTTCGTCGGAGATGTTTGACGTGTCGTCGTGCTTATCATTCGGCGACGGACTCGGGATTACATTGTTTACGTAATCCCTGAGACCGCTGAAGGTATCGTCGGCAACTTGGAGGCTTCCTAGACTAGCTAAACTGGCGTTTACTAGGGAGCCGGCTGTTGGTGAGTTACCCGCTGCTGAACGAATAGTGGAAACCATTTCTTGAACGCCATTGTTTTCTAGGTTTCCGACGATTTCTCCAGCGAAATTAACTCGCATGACCATAGATCCGGTCGATATCCAGTCGGCGCCACCCATCCAGCCTTCGACACTTGGCGGTGCGTAAATGTCTTGGCCCATATATCCACTCGCTGCAATGTGAGAGTAGACGTCGGAAGTCGGATAATCGTAGCCGCCAGCGAGTCGAACTGTGCCGACAACGAGCTCGATCGGGCTTTTCACCCGTGCGTTCCATGCGGATGGCGACTTGAACGAATCAGATAGGAACAATGCTCTCAGCATCGCTTTGATCGAATGACCGGACTCGAAGTAGGCGTGGGTCATCACTTCAACTGCTTCTGGATTTAGCGGAGGGAAGTGAGGCCATTGAGGGACAGGTAATTCGTCGGCAACGAAATAGTGATATAGGTGCCTAGCGATAAATCCGGCGGTTGCAGGGTTTTTACAGATGATGGCAATGATATCTTCGCCATTAAAGTTTCCGGTCTCGCCTAAAAATGTTTTTTCTCCGTCATCGTGGTCATCTGGATCAAATTTGAACTGCCAGTTGACGTAGCCGTAGGGTCGCATCGTGTTGTTGCGCATTTTCAGCGCCATGTAGTCAGTATTTTCGACCGTCCAACCCGTGAACGCCCGAGAGCATTCTTTGATGTCTTCTTCAGTGTAGTTGCCCACTCCCAATGAGAACAGTTCGAGGATTTCGCGACCATAGTTTTCGTTGATCGAATCCTTGTGGTTGTCTTGATTGTCGAGCCACAGGATCATCGCTGGATCTTTGGACAGTGCGAGCAGCAGATCGTCGAATTTACCCAAACCGTTTGCGCGAAGCATGTCGAGGTGAGTCGACATTGCTTTGCCCTGGATTAGTTTCGTTTGGCCGGTTGCGAACACTCGATGCCAGAACAGGTTCATCTTTTCGATGAACGGCGCGCCGGTCGTGACCATTTGATAGAGCCAGTTTCCGGCGCTACTACCTCGAGTACGTAGATCGGACTGATCGATGTGGTATCGACGTATGAGGTCTTGAGGAAGAGAAGTGGTGTCGATTGCATTTAGCAGCTGGTCGACTGCATCTTCATAATCAAGTTGCGAGTATTTCCGCAGTTCGGCAACCGTGCCCCCGAATCCAGCCCGTCGAAGCAGGTGCCCAATCAACAACTCGTCAGTGCGAGTTTCGGTCGTCGTCATTTCAAAACCCTCGAGAATCCTTATTTGTCGGGATTCTAAAGGTTTTGAGCGTTGTTGCGTGCTATTTCCAACATTTCTGTGAGCTGAGGAACATCGACTTCCATAGAGATGGCAACTTTCTCGTCGGAATCTGACTCTTCCGTGTTGCCTAGTTCTGCATGGACTACGGCGCGGTTTGCGAATGCTTCGCCCCAATCTGGTTTGAGTCGGATGGCTTCGGAGAAGTCTTTAAGGGCAGTTTCTAGGTGTCCTAGCTGGTAGTGCGAGTTTCCGCGGTCGAGATAGGTGTCAGGGTATGACGGGTTAAGACGCACCGAGTTGTCGTAATCGACGACGGCTTGTTCATGTTTATCGTCGAGGGCGTAAGCGCCAGCTCGGTAGTGGTGAAGTTTTGCCGAGTTTCGTGATGCTGAAATCGCTTCAGTGAAGTACTTGATCGCCTTTTTGGGGCGTCCTTCGTCGACTTCACGGACGCCGTTCTTGAACGTGTTGATGATTTTCTCGGGCGTAGAACGTGTTGATCGTTGCTGGCGACCGAGAAATTTGTTTAGCCATGCTGACATTGGGTTCGGCATCTTTTGGGTTATGACGAGAATGGATGATTAAGAGTTTCGTTGCTAAGTCGATCAAATTGGATACGCAACACCTAATTTACGGACAGATCACGGAAGTTAGCCGTAATAGGCTTGTTCGGTTCCACCTATCTGTCTGACTGCTCTAGCAACTGTCGCACCTTTTGCCAGGGCTACTTCAACGGCAGGAATTTCTATCGCGATCCACTATCGAGTTCAATCAACCCCGCGCCTGGGACTGCATCCTTGAATAAATCCCTCATCCACGGGTGACAGGTGAACACAATAACCTGATTGTTTTTAGCGATTTCCCCGAAAGACCTCGCTGCTTTCTCCGCCCTGTTGAGATCAAAGTTCACTAAAACTTCGTCAACCACAATTGGCAGATACTCACGCTGCTCTCCAAACTCCTCAACGGCTGCAAACCGCATCGCTAGGTACAACTGCTCAAGGGTTCCCCGGCTCAACTTGGATGCCGGTTTATTCTGGGGGTAAGGATCAGTCTCAACAACGTGAAATTCAGGTTCGTCAAGTGGACTAAATACTCTCTCATATCTGCCATCCGTAAATTCAGAGAAGTAATCGGACGCTCTTTCCAAAATCGCCGGCTGACGTTCTTTTTCATATTTGTGGCGAGTCACATCCAACAACGCCATTGCAAGTGAATAGCGGGTCCAGTCGACGGCTTGATCTTGTAATGCGGAAATCAGACTGGCTTTAGTCGCCCTAAATTTTGATGCCTGCTCGTCGTCAACGAGAGAATCAATATTTACAGTCAGTTCACCGAGCCGCTTATTAAGATCATTCCGGTCTCTTTCGATGCCCGCAAGTTCGGAGTCCAGCAATTCCAATTCCGAGATCATTAGATCTTTAGAATTTCCGTTCAGGTCGGTGTCGAGTTCCGTAAGATCGTAATCCGGTCCCACTATGTGTCGAAGATCGTCAAGCAAATCCCGTTCTGATCCTTCCAACTCTCGGTGCACGTCATGTTGGATTGCCAGCCTCCGAAACTCCTCGGCGTCCTCAGTTTTTCCTTCCGCGAGGAACTGATTAAACTCTGTCTCTATTTGTCGTAGCCGGCGAGTATCTGCGCCCAATTCAGTGTCCAACTCAGGCATAGACTGCTTAACCGCATCTCGTCTTTGAGATGCTAAATTCACCGAATCGAATAATTCTGAAATTTCGTTAGAAGCGGTCTGGACGGATATTGAATCGTCATCAATGCCAATACCTACAAGTTCTCCGACATCACTCACGAGTTCTCGATACTCATTTATATCGTCCTGAATGGCGCTCACTCGGTCCTGACGTTCAGTGGCGAGTGATTGTCGCCCTTTAACAGTCTCGATCTGATTCAGAAAATCTGAAGCCCCGCGCGGTGAAAGAGCTTCGGGAAGATCATTCGCACTGAGCCAGCCGTGCCAGGACACGCACTCCTCCTGTCGTTTCTGTATATCGCTGATTTTCAGCTGTTCGGTGGAGCCTAGTTGACGCCGAAGCCGATCCTCAAATCGCCTATTTTCGAGTAACCTGCCACGATCGGCGTGCGAGATACCGGCAGGAGAAGAGCCTCGATCTCGTATCAAATTCCCGGCGAACAACAGACCGGATACACCGGCACCAATTCCAATTCCAAAAAAGACTGTGGAGTTAATCACCAAGCCTGTAATCGCCAGTGTTACTCCCGCGATTACCGCGGTTGATGCGATCAGAAGCTGTGCACGATTTAATGAACGATCGTTTTCGCTAGTGGATTCTACTTTAAATTCACTACTTCTCTGTTCAGCGTGGCTAACTTCGGATTCGATTCTTTCTATCTCAAGTTCCCGAGCGCGTAGAATCTGATCCACTTCTGCACGGGAGGACCGGAACTGTTCAATCTGATCACGCAACGCTATCGTCAGATCAAAGTCAGCCACTCGCTGTTGGGTCCAATCCGGTCCAAGAGTGGCGAGATCTTCTTTTATTCGTGTTTGCTCCGAATAAAGTTCCGCTTGGCGCTCAGGGAGATCTCTTATTGAAGCTTCAAAAGCTCCACGCTGCTCCACTATTTTCCTGACAGCACGCGAGCGTTCTAGAAGTGGTTCATGAAGTATCTCTTCTGTCGAAGCATCAAATGCAATATGATGCCTATCTGTCACGTCCTCAACGGTCGATCGCGCGTTGGCGAGCTTCTCTTCGAGAGTATCTAACCTTGATATCGGGTCCTCAGGGAATTCAGTCCGTATAGGAATTTCTGCGAGCCGCTCTCGATTATTACCGAGATCAATCCATGTGTCCCAAGCTTCGATACGTCGATTGAGCAGACGACGATTTGATTGCCCATCACTAATCGAATCATTGATCTTGACCGCACTTACTTTCGTCTCAGCCTCTTCTTTTTTGAGCGCTCGATACTCCGTTGCCTGATTTTGGACCGTACGCAAACCCGATTCAGTATCGTCCAAATCACGAAGAATCTGTGCAACCCGCTGTTTTTGTCCACCGGGTAGAAATATCTCGTTTTTCGCCTTATCGACTTCACGCAATGTTTCAGTCATCCGAGGAGCACTCATACCCGCTCCGTATAGCAAGCTCTTGATTTCCTCGTTGTTGGCGGAATTAAACGACGACAACTCATCCAAATCAAAAGCAAATATTGACTCGAATACAGATCGCGTTGCCCCCCCCAGTAAACGAGGTAATTCTGAAGCATCAATCGGGTTATTTTGAGCATCATGGAGCGCCACAGTACCTGCCGCAGTCCGACCCGCGTGACGAGCGATAGTCAAACTTCTATCATCATCCATTGTGACGCGCAAAGAACCACCATGTTTAAGGTTACTCTCGATGAGATATTTGTTGTCAGACGTTCTTCCTGTCGGAAATCCGAACAAAATCTGACGCACATAGCTAAGAATGGTGCTTTTGCCAGCTTCGTTAGGCCCGTAAATCACTGTCAGCGGGCTTTCGAACTGATCAATTGTTTTATCGGAAAGCGTGCCAAATCCGTCTATCTTGATTTCGTCAATTCTCACGATTGCGAACCTTCTTCCTCAACCAGATAGAACAGGAGGATCCGCTCTGCCTCATCAATCAAATCGACAAGGATTGATTCAGACGGAACAGAATCCCTGATGTATCTACGGGCTTTACCGTGCTCATAAAGTTTCTCAAGCTCCGCACTGTCCTTTAGTTGTGCAAGCTGTTCGGGGGCTTTTTTTATCTGGTCAATTAGTGTCAATAAATCAGCTACAAAATCGGTCCCCAAAGCCAGTTGTTCGCGATCGAATTGCATAGAACTGCCGTCGATGATTTTTTCGCAAAGAGCGAATGGACGTAACCCAGTAAACGTCGAATTGAGCCTGTCCCGGAGATCGGAGGAATAATTCGGACGAACCAGCGAGTCGTGAAGTGACCCGCTCCCAGTCAGACGTATACGGTACACAAGGTGTCTACCGTCGTTCCCATCAATTGCAGAGTTAACCTTTTCATCTAGGGCATCGATCAGATCTTGATCGGTTTGTAGTTCGTCAATCGAACATGCGAGTTCTTCCCAACGAATTCCGTCTGTCGGATGGAACTCAAGCTTCGTAACCCCACCGTGTTCGTCCATTTCCACCTTGTAGACCCCTCTAGAACCACGCTCATTACGATGTCTGCCCTGCGAATTACCTGGATACACCACGACTGGTGCCCCGTCATCTAGACCGCGGATCTCACGGCGGGTGTGGACGTGCCCCAGCGCCCAGTAATCGTGTCCGCTGGCCACGAGATCCTCGATCGTGCAGGGAGCGTAATTTTCATGACCGGTATCTGCCCCAACGTTTGCATGAATTAGCCCGATCGATGGTCGACTGGCGATGGGGGACGGGAATAACTTGACAAGGTTAGTGCGAACCTCCTGGGTCGAGTACGAAACTCCGGTCACAATAGGACTGTGTGGGTCATCGTCGTCGAAGGGAATTGCGTGAGGTTCGGGCCCAAATTGGTGGGCACCCTCAGGCCAGTCCAATCCGGCCTGCCAACCGTCAAGCGGATCATGATTACCATGACAGACAAACGCTCTGATACCGTGCTGGCTCAAGCGTTCCAGCCCGGAAACAAAACTCAACTGGGCTCCGAGAGTGTTCTTGTCCGCTGAATCGAATACATCACCGGCAATCAGGAGTGCGTCGATTTCTTCTTCAATACATAACTCGACGATGCGGTCGTAGGTCTCAAATGTTGATTTACGAAGGATCTCCGCTAGATCAGGAAATTCAGATGAAAGCACACCGAACTGACTGTCCAAATGAAGATCAGAGGCGTGTACAAAACGGTAGATTGCCATAGGTCCATCAATATCCTCACTGAGTGCAGGTAGAAGATTCGGCTGCGATTTCAGTTGGTTTAGATCGTGCCTGACTCTACACGAAAATCTTGCGACTGCTTGGGGAGTGCGAATCTACTTATTCTCATGCCCTAACATCACTCATCGCAGCATCCACAAGGTCTGCCAATCGATCCCGCTGGCTGGCTCACCGATAATCACAACTCGATACGGAGCACAACAGGAATTCCCTTTACCACCCCATCTAGTTTTCGGTTGATCCTTCGGGTTTAGGGTTGCGTGAAATCATTTCTAGCCAGTTGCCGCCGGGGTCTTGGAAGTAGATTGCGAAACGGGCCCAAGGGTATTCTAGTTCGCGTTCGTAGCGGGGTCCGAACGTTTTGATCCCCTCAGATTCAAGTCGGTCTCGCCAAGTTGGCACATCGTCGACGATCATTGCGGCGTGGGCAGAGCCGGGTCGGTTTCGATCGAACTGGTCAGAGCGTTTCTCACCGCGAGGTCGCATGTATTCGATTAGCTCGATTGAGTGTCCGTCACCAACACCGACGTACGCCTGTCGTATTTTGACGTCTTCGTAACCGACTACTTCAGATATCCATGGGGTTTCAGAGATGACGGGAGCTCGGTCGACGTTCATGCCGAGCACACGTGTGTAGAAATCAAGAGCTTTATCCAGGTCTTCAACAATGAAGCCGGTGTGGTATATGTTGTGGATGGATGGCATGGTTGGGGTGAGGTTTACGAAGCGAACAGGGAGGCGTGATCTAAATTTGGTAGTACTTTTCTGCGTTAGTTCGGAAGAGTTTTGTTCGTTCTTCTTCGGTGAAATCTGAGGTGATTTCATCGTAGGCGTTCCAGACGGTTGCATAGTCGCTGAAGAGGCTGTCGACGGGGAAGTTGGACGCGAACATGCAACGGTCGACGCCTAGAATCTCGATCATATCGAGTACGAACGGTGCGATTGAGTCGATTGTCCACTTCTGATCGAGCATTCCCAGTGCGGAGATTTTTCCAGAGACGTTCGGGGCGGTTCCCAAGGCTTCGAGTCCTTTGCGCCACTCTCGCAAATCTCCAGGTGTCCGACCGATTGGCATTGCGGCGTGGCCAAGAACGACTTGTACTTCGGGAATGTCGTTGGCGAGTTTGGCGGCGTCTTGTAGCTGCCAAGGCCATATTTGCACTTCAAACGATCCGTTCAATTTTTCCAATAGCTTAAATCCGGACAACCACTGGGGATCGCTCATTAGGTTTCCAGCTTCGGCGAAGCGGAAGTTTGGCTTGTCTTCAGACCAGTTGAGCATGTGCCGAATGCCACGCCAGTTGGCGTGCTGGGCATGGCGTTCTAGCGTGTCTTCGACATTAGGATCCGAGAGGTTTGCGTAGGCAATGATCGCGTTGGGCATGCCTTTTGAGTTGGGATCGTCAGCAACAGATTGCAGCCAAGCGGTTTCGCCCACGGGATCGGCGTTGTGATCCCATTCAGCCTGAACATGAACCGATTTCACTAGAGGAATGTCTTTTGCACCTTCGTGAAGATCGCTGATTAACCACGATTGTCGAATTGCTGAATAATCGCCAACGAAGTGATCAATAGCTTCTGTGAGCCACGGGTAGGGATTGTTTTCAAGGTCCCAGAGGTGGTGATGCGTGTCGATGAATTCAGGTAGCAATGTGGCGCCTTTATTGCCGGATATCATGGTTTGCCGTTGCGTTGACCGACTAAGTCGGACACAGTTTAGCTAGCTGCAGAGATAATTGGTCATGACCTATACGGATTTATCGCTCGGACAGATGGTCATCTTGATTGGATCTAAGGCAGCGATACCGCCGATCCTGGCGACTCTCGCTTTGACGAACTAGATGGAGATGATGCTGACGATCTAGGATTCGCAGAATTTCTCGAGTCGGTCGATACGGCCGTCTGCTTGGACTCTACAAACGTCACAGATCTCGGGATGTGAGGATCAGTCCAAAGTTCACGATGAGATAAAGGAGGGCCTGATCTACCCTCGCCTCGCGAGCAGTGAACCGATAATCTGAGGAGAGGCTTCTATTGCTCGTTCTCGGATTTGTACGTGGCTTAGGCTACCGATAGGGTGTTGGATTAGCGCGAATGGATAATCGGGCATGCCGCCTAGATTGGCAATTGCTTTGGCACCGGATTCGAACGGTCCCGTGCAAATTGCTATTGCGGGAACGCCGAGGGCTTCGAGCTTGAGTGAATCGTACACACTGGACGACGAGCAGCTTCCTCAGTCACCGTTTGCCAGTATCGCAACATCAACTTCATTCGAAAAATCACCGAGGAGATCGGGTTCAGCGGGTCGAGATGCGTCGCCTTTGTTGATTCGGTAGGCGCTTGCGACTTCGAATCGTTCGGCGATTACATCGTAGATGGCATCGAGAAGGGGTTCTGCATTAAGCTTGTCGTTCCGAAGAAGTCCGATGCGCATACCCTTCAGCGACTCAGGACGTTCAGCCATGCCATCGGTCACGATCGACTGCGGTGAGGTCGGGTCGAGAACTCGGAATGTATTCTCACTTGTATCGGTTGCCATGCGACGCTCCTAGAAAATTATTCTCACTATATATTACTCCTTTGTGATGATTGGTCGGGTTACGACTTTAGATCGAGATCCTAGCGACCATAGCGGTATGACCGCGCTCCAGGCTCCGCCGTCGCCACCAACTACGATTGGGATTGCTGATTCAGGCGAATCTAGGACGCTTATTGGCTCGTCGTCGTTTTCAACGGTTAGTTCTGCGTTTGAGTCTTTCTGTGCCCCGCTTGGAAAACCCATGGCGATCCACTCAGATGTCGGTTTGCATGCGTTTTCGAACAGGTATTGTCCGACTTGCTCTTTCTTCCATCCAGCAGTCGTGAAGTGGGCCGCGTGTTCAGGGCATATGATCAATATCACCTGCTTTACGCTGGGCCCCATTGGATAGAGACGTTGAGCGAATGCATCGAGGATTCCCTCTGGCGTGTCGGCTTCGTGCTCTCCAAATTGGGTTGCACTAAGCCCGGAAACGACAGTTACTGAACTATCTGATTCATCGATTCCACGCGTTACATGAAGTGGACTCCAGTTTTCGGGCAGCGCTTGATCGTTTTCGGCTACACACCATGTATATTTTCCGGGATGACCTAGAGTCGCTTTATCGAGTCCGTCGTTGCTTCTGGTACCAAGGACGTTCATGACTATAAGCCTGATCGCTCTTCCGATCGTTGCATTTGCACGGTAGCCTGGCCCGAAAGTTGAAACACCTGAGTTGATCTCGAGTTGTTTAGTGATCGGTCCATTTACGATCAGCATGATCGCTGCGCCCATGGTCGAAACCGTGATTCCATGGAGATTGAACTCGGGCTTGGTTATGGCTTCGACTGCTGCTGCAACGACGGGCATGTACTCGGGTTTACAGCCTGCCATAACAGCGTTGATAGCTGCTTTTTCGGCGGTGATAACTGCGCCTTTGACCGGTTCGATACCGAGTATGACGTCGGGTGCGAGATTGGCGGCTGCAAGCATCGCAGTGACTGCTTTTGGTGTGGGTGGAACTACGGGTAGGCCATCGGACCAGCTTTTTTCGAAGTAGGCCTCGATGGCTTCGAGGGGACCGGGAAGTTCGAGGTAGTCGGATGTTAGACGGGGTGTCACAAGTGACGTTTTCTACTTAATTGGGTGGCGGTTTTGATAGTCGTTTGGCTAGGACGGTTTTCTAGCTGCAAATGGTGCAGGAAGATCCTAAAGATCAATTCACGATGACAGTGCAAGCTAATCCGCGTGGAAGACTTCTCGCCAGGTGGTCATGTTTTCATCGGCGTGGGCGCCGTCGGGTAGTTGGAAGAACGGAGACATGTCGTCCTGCCAGCGTTGATTGACGTCTTCTTTGGACATCCCTGCGATTGACGCCTCATGCGACTCGTCGCATTCAACATATCCAAACAGTGTGCCATCTTCTCGGAAGAAGATCGTGTAGTTGCGCCATCCGGTACGAATTAGAGCTTCTGACATCTCAGGCCAGATGTCGTCGTGTCGCTGTTTGTACTCTTCGACCATCTCCGGGTGGATTTTCATCTCGAATCCGACTCGTTGCATGTTGCTACAACCTCATTTCTAAAGAGAGCCACTAAGCTAAATAAAATATTCTGACGCTGCAGAGTGTAGGCTATGGGCTCGTCGAAATCATTTTTTTAGCAGTAATACCTTGATGATCTGGAGCGAGAACGAATGTCGAAGTCGATAGCACAGGTTTTGGACCTCAAAGACGATCCTAAGATTATTGCCGAATACGAGGAGTACCACCGCAATGTGTGGCCTGAGGTACTTGAGGCGTTGAAGGGCATTGGAATCGAGCGTATGGAGATTTTCCGAAGTGGGAATCACTTATTCATGTACTGCACGGTTCCTGATGATTTCGATCCACGTCGTGATTTCCAGAGCTACACGGCTTCGAAGCGGGCTGAAGAGTGGAACGATCTGATGTCGACGTATCAGCAGAAGGTTGCACAAGCTGCCGAAGATGACTGGTGGTATCCGATGAGTTTAGCGTTCGATTCGGCGTGGCAGGCTTAACCTCGTTTTCTTGGGTAGTTGACTTGGTTAAGTAGTGGTTTGCTTTTTGAACCGGGCACTCCGCCCTGACGTTCCGCCGAAGGTCTCTACACTTCGCTGGCGCTGCGGTCGAGAAGTTAGGTGGTTGGCTAAATCAAAGATGACGTCGCAAAGGGTAGAGAGATCCTGAAATGAATTTAGGATGACATTGATAGTGGGCGCGTGGGATGGTTGAATATGACTAAATTAGATCGTGCTTGGATTTGGGCTATATTGGCTCTTGGTTGGATGGCTTTTATCTACGCGCTTTCGGATCAGCCGGCTGGTGCTTTAGACGATGCGAACGATCTTGTATCGTGGCTGCCGTTAGCCAGTGTCGTAGTTCACGTTGCTCTGTACTTCATACTCAGCGTGCTCGTGCTGCGGACGTTCGTGCTACTACGGCCAGTCACTGAAGGTCTAATCGCTTACTCGACGATATTTGTGGCTCTCGTGTACGGAGTGTTGGACGAATTTCACCAATCGGGCGTAGCTGGAAGGGCCTCTGAGGCGATTGATGTAGTTGCAGATGTTTCCGGAGCGGTGCTGGTAGTAGTATTTTGGTTCTTCATAAAAAGATATCGAGCTAGGCCTGCCAAAAATGCCGACCTACTGAGTGACGACTTGAGCGATTAAAACAAATGCCAATTAGGGACGCTGAAAATCTGTGGCCAACGGGTCCGGAAGTGTTGATCACTCTCGAAGAAGCCGTGCAGATAGCTGAAGAGATCGCCGCGCCTCCTGCAGAACGCTGGGTTGCTCGAACAATTAGCGATAAGTTGATTCCGAGCCTATACAACGCTCGAACTTATCTCGAAGTTGGACAATTGCGGTCCCCTGAAGTGAGAATGGGCATACTAAATGCTCGCTTGGAAGCAGGCGAGTTGGCAAATTCTGACTCCCGCTACGCACCACTTTATTCGAAAATTCGCGTGCTTGCCGAAGAAGCCGAGATGGCTTCGAAAATGAGCTAGCCTTTCGAGTGACTCGGCCTCTCGAATTCACGTTAGAGCATGTTAGGATGATGGCACTTTGAAGTCTCCTGAAGATACCGAATCCTTTTTATCTGAAGACGGTCGAGTTGAGGTCGTATTCGATCTCGATGAGCTGTCAGAATCCGACATTGCTCTCGTGATGAAAGCGGCCGTTGACGGGCTTGATTCTGAGCAAATCGACGGGCCAGATCACATAACAGTGATGATTACTGGCGACGATAGAATCAGGGAACTCAACAGGAAATTCAAAGACGAGAATCAAATCACTGACGTGCTTTCGTTTAACGCATATAGCGAGACTGTAGGCGAGGCCGAAAGTTCAATGAGTGAAGAAAACGAATCGGGCGATGATGAGTGGCCCAAGTTCGATTCGTCAGTTTTTGGTGACGAAGTAGAATCGGATCGTCTTGGTGACATTGCGATTTCGCTTCCTCAGGTCGTTAGGCAGGCGGCTGAGAACGGCAAGTCGGCGGATCATGAGTTGGCAATGCTGACTATCCACGGTGTTCTTCATCTTCTCGGGTATGATCACGCCGAGGTTGACGAAGAAAAGGTTATGTTCGGTAAGACAGACGTTGTGTTGGCGAAGATTTTTGGCGCGTAACCCTGATCATTTGATTGGGTATATGAGAACAGTGAGACTGGTCCTGAAGTGACAAATAGCCAGGTTTTTTACAGAAAATGGCGCCCTACTCGTTTCGACGAAGTGGCTGGGCAAGCGCACGTCACGAAAACTCTCAAACGGGCGATTACGACCGATCACGTTTCGCACGCATATTTGTTTACGGGCCCGCGCGGAGTCGGCAAAACGTCAACGGCTCGGATTCTTGCCAAGGCACTTAACTCAGAAATCACGCCAGATGGCGAACCGATTACCGATTCAGAAACCTCGATAGCGATCGATGAAGGTCGCTACATGGATCTCATCGAGATCGATGCTGCCTCTAATCGTGGAATTGGCGATATTCGTGAACTGCGTGACAACGTTCAGTTCAGGCCAGTTTCGGGTAAGTACAAGGTCTACATCATCGACGAGGTGCACATGCTTACCGATGCAGCGTTTAATGCGCTGCTGAAAACCCTCGAAGAGCCGCCACCGAATATCGTGATGATCTTGGCGACAACCGACGCTCACAAACTACCTGCAACGATTATTAGTCGCTGCCAACGGTTCGATTTCAAGCGACTTTCTAACGACGATGTGATCGAGCGGCTTATCGAGGTGTGCGAGGCTGAGGAGATCGAAGCGGAACCGGCTGTTTTGGAGATGATCGCTCGAACGGCGTGGGGATCGTTACGTGACGCCGAGAACTTGCTTGAGCAGCTTTATGTTTCGTACGGACAGCCAGGCGCTGATGGTCAGCCTTCTGAGATAACCGAGGGACAGGCAAGCGAATTGCTTGGTCTGGGGGATGTCGCTACCAGCACCGAACTTGCGACAGCATTGCTGGACAAAGAAGCTGCGGCTGCTTTGACCGTTATTAATCGTGAGGCGCAGCGTGGTGCCGATCTTCGGGCATTGCGTTCGGGGGCTGTTGATGCGCTCCGAGTGGCGTTGCTGATGAAGGCGGGCGTTGAGGATTCGATTACGCAGGGTTCAGAGTTCGCCGAGACGATGGCGGCGGCGGCACGACCGGCACGTCTGAACCAAATTTTACACATTCTGACTTCTCTAGGTCAGGCTGATATGAAAGCCAACTCGTCTTCGCCACTTCCGCTCGAACTGGCGGTGCTTAAGGCAACTACGAACCCTGTTACTGCGTCGGCAGCAGGACCGGCAGCTCCGGTCTCTTCGGGTTCTGCTCCTTCTCGACCTCCAGCTACCCAACAGCCTGCTAACCAAACTGGTGGTTCTGAGAATGCTAAAGAGCCCACTCCGGCTTCACGTCGAGATCGAACACCTACTGAACAGCAGTGGGACAAGGTTGTTTGGGCAATGCGTCGAACTAAGAACCGTAAATTTGTGGTTGGTCCGATTCTTCGCAACGTTGAGACGCCTACGCCAGCTGAAGGCAAGATTTCACTCCGCTTCAAAAGCAACACTCTGAAGAACAACTTCATGGAGGAGATGCAGGATCAGCGTTCAAAAGATGCCCTGAAAGCTGCGATTCTTGATGCGTACGGCTCTGAGCTAGAACTGGAAGTCCGTTCACCTCACGAGGCTGCCGAAGAGGCGAAGGCTAACAGCAGTGCCGCCAATGGCGGATCGGCTAGCCCGGGCAACGGGCAGACGGGAGCGCCGGCTGATCAAGAAAGCGCGATGGTTCGGGCTGCGATGGCGATGGGCGCGAAGTTTGTCGCTGAAGATACAGATGAAGACAACTAAAAACTCGGAAGACTAGTTCTGAATGTCAGGTTTCTCGGCAACGAAAAAGTGTTCGAACCATAGCCAGCGCCAGTCAGTGTTTCTAGATCTTCACCGATAGTCCCAAATTGATCTTTTTCATGTGAGTCGGACGCGATTTCTTTTTTTGATTCGCTTAAATTCACCGTACAAAGCGATTGGGAATCCTAACTCCTAAAGTCTTTTCTCTCAAAGTCGGGTATCGCGGTTACGGCCGGTCTTGAAAACTTTGTCAGAGAATTGATCTAACATCGCGCTCATCAGAAAGAATGGTGGTGGGGACGATCCACATCCACGCTATGAAGAAAAGTGGCACCACAACAAAGTTAAGGGCTCTGTCTGTGAGGATTAGACGGAGCAGGATGTAGATGATGATTGCAGCCCCGTAATACGTCAATTCGTTCTTGGCGAAACGTTCAGAGAAACTTTTCTCCTGCCTTTTTGGCGAATCAGTGTGCGGGTTTGGATGATTTTCGTTGATCGATAATTACGATGGCGATGATTAGGTATTAGCAGACTAGCCGGGAGTTTACAGTAGGTTCTGTTTCACCAACCGGCGTACAAAGTACTCCTATCGGTTGGTAACGACGTATGATTGTCGGATTCAATTTTTGTTGTCTTGTTTCTCGATAATCGGGAGTGAGACGCTCCCTGTTGGCAAGGGTCAGGACTTATTTCGATGATGAACAAGAACATGCTCAAGCAGGCGCAACAGATGCAGGCCCGACTTGCGGCAGTGCAGGAAGAAATAGCAGTCGCACGAACTGAAGCATCAGTTGGCGGCGGGATGGTCAAGGTTTTGGTTATTGGCGGATCGAAGGTTGAGTCGATTGAGATCGACCCGGAAGTAGTAGACCCAGAAGACGTTGAAATGCTTCAGGATTTGATTCTCGCTGCAATAAACGAAGCGATGGACACTGCTCAGAAGCTTGCTTCCGACAAGATGGGCGCTATCACCGGCGGCATGAACATTCCTGGCCTTATGTAGCCAGCGTTTCAGCTTCGGCTGATTCATAGGAA
Organism: uncultured Dehalococcoidales bacterium; assembly: GCA_905614375.1. The sequence continues at coordinate 20,778 of CAJQSP010000037.1, forward strand.
ACACACGAATGCCATCTTCCGACATTGCACCTTCCGCTGCCCCTCCAGTCGCCCGATTGATCGAGGCGTTTCACAGGCTGCCCGGAATTGGGCCTAAGAGTGCACAGCGGCTGACGTATCACCTGATTCGAATGCCTCAGGACGAGTCAGAAGAGTTTGCAGCGGCTATTTTGGGCGTGAAAGAGCGAGTCGTTCTTTGCGACACCTGCGCCAACATTGCGGAAGCGACCGAGTGCACGATTTGCGGTGATCTTCAGCGTGATAGCACTCGAATATGTGTAGTTGAAGAACCTTTGGACGTTGTAGCCGTGGAGCGAGCAAGGGTTTACTCAGGTAAATACCACGTTCTTCACGGAGTAATTTCTCCTGTGAACGGCGTTGGTCCGAACGATTTGAAATTACGAGAATTACTTGAACGACTGCGCGACGGCACGGTAATTGAAGTGATCGTAGCGACGAATCCGAACCTCGAAGGCGAGGCTACGGCTATGTACATTCAACAGTTAATAGGTCCGCTGGGCGTAAAGGTAACTCGGCTTGCTCGCGGGTTGCCGAGCGGTTCGGATATTGAGTACGCCGACGATTCAACTCTTGCTCACGCATTAGAAAGCCGGGCGGAGATTACGCAGCGCCAGACAGGCACGCCTAAGTAGCGCTACACGGTAACGATAGCAACAGTTCTCGATTGCGGTTACACGGTTTCGATAGTTGATTTAGACTTTCTGCAATTCGCTACACGGTACCGACGTACTTCTTTCCGTGTAGGTGTTTCGACTTCCACAGTGACTTAGATTATTCGGCGACATACGCTGTGATGACGTTTACTGTGTAGGCGATCAAGCTGTTCAAACCAGTTGGCAGCGCCTATCGTATCGAACCTCATGAGTCACTTACGTACATACTCATATCGCCGAACAGGCTCACTGAGTGCTGTGTGTTTTTTAATTGTCTTAGCCGCTTGCGCTACGGAGCCATTGCCAACTGTGGGTCGCCCTGATTTTCCAGTAGCTACATTTGCTTTGCGCGATGTGACTCCTGCACCGGTTTCACCAACCTCTACGCCGTGGCCAAATCTTGTGAACGACGAAGTACGGGCTATTCCTGAAGGGCTCGACCCTGAGTTTTATTCGCGAGCTAGCTCTGATGAAGTTGTTGCTCTTTGGACGCAGTTTCTAACTGGAACTGTTTCGAACGCAACTTCGGGTCGGTTCTACTTCCGCAACCGTCGAAGTTTCGAAGGTGATCTGCATTTATGCCCGGACGGTACTGGTTTCCTAGTGGGCGATCCTCAAGGTCCTGTGAAGTGGTCCGTTAACCCTTCGGCAGGATACTGGTACGAGGTCACGCTCTCACACGAAATTCCGCTTACTGGCGATTCGGTGACTTACGCAATTGGCGTGAACGATGGCAACCCTACGAGATCGGGCAGTTCGACTCCGATGGAGTTTAGGTTGAGCGATAGATGTGCGCTAGCCACTGTTGAGATTCAATATGCATTTACCGACGAAGAGCGAACGCTGAAAGAGCAGGTCGATATCGAGCAGATTGTTATCGACGAAATTCCTTGGACAGATGGCAAACGTAAATTTCCATCACAGATCACGGTTAAAGGATCGAGCGACATCGACCAGAATCTTGGCGTCGACTACTGGAAAGCGTATTTGTCGGGCGCAGTGGTCAACGTGGTGGCTTACAACTACGCTCAATATTCGGTAACCGAGGTATTTTCCGGCGATCTGCATTTGTGTTCCGAGAGTGTTGCGGTGCTCGATGGTGATCTGCTTGGTATTGGCGAGTGGGCAGTTCAGCCATCAGGATCCAATCCGCACAACGCTAAGATCGTCTTCACTTTACCCGGCGATCCCAAGTTCAGGACGATCGTTCTTGGCGTCAGCGGCGATTCACCGATCCGGATGGGTCGTGACGCCGATACAGGCCTGATCGCCGCGACCCCGCTGCATGTTTCTGAATCGAATGAGTGCGAAAGTGCGAGCGATAGCTGATCGTTTTTGTTTGCGTATAAGCAGCGAACATAGCTCATATATAGTCGGCAACCCCATATGATTAGCCAACTATGACTTCGAAGCGGCGGCCGGTTACATATACGACTGATGGCGTAGTTGTTCGCACGAGCAACTTGGGCGAGGCCGACCGTATTATTACGCTGGTGACGCCAATTCATGGGATAGTCAGAGGGGTTGCGAAGGCGGCTCGTAAGCCGGGATCGAAAATGGGTGGCCATCTCGATCTTCTGAAGCACGTGAGCGTTTCCGTTCGAGAAACTCGAACATTGCATGGGTTTAGCCAGGCATCGACTGTGAATGGGTTTCGTGGGCTTCGTAACGATCTTGACCGGTTTTCGAGGGGCGCCTACGTTTCGGAAATTGCAGAGCGTTTTTCGGTCGAGAGTGGTGCGAACCAGCCTTTGTTCCGACTACTTATCGATGTGCTTGATGCTTTAGAAGCGACTGGCAATCCAGAAATGGCGATTCATTTCTACGAAATGCGCTTGTTACAGCTGAGCGGGTTTTCTCCTGAGCTTTCACGCTGCGTTGAGACTGGCGTCGAGCTTGAGCCAGCAAATCATCTGTACTCTGCGGACCGGGGCGGACTCGTGAACAATGAATCACGTCCGGTTGGTGAAACAGCGTTACTTCCGGCAAGTTTGAATACGATCAAGCTTCTTCGGTTTTTGTCTCGTACCAACATTACTAAGGCGACCGCAATGAAGTCGAGCGACGACGAGAGCAGGCAGCTTTCTAGGATATTGCGGGCACAGATTCATCACGTTCTCGATCGCGGATTGCGATCAGAGGCGTTCATGGACGAAGTGCGCACCAGGTCTGATCACGGGAACGGAATTGAACGAACAACGAGCGATAGTTCGAGCGAGTGACATCGGTAGTCAGAAAACTTGCGTCGGGTTGTTACACTCGATTGAACTGATTTCGATCTTGCGCCGCAACGCTTAGTAGACGCTGAATACGCTGGCATGAATCGCCTAAAATCATTCGGAATGTTTCTGAATTATTGGCAATCGCCCATTGAAAGATGTGCTTCGGCACCTGAACTATGACCGACTCTGACATCGTCATTCGCGGAGCCCGCGAACACAATCTGAAGAACATTGATATCAGCATTCCGCGTGACACTCTGACGGTTATTACGGGCGTTTCAGGTTCAGGCAAGAGCAGCCTTGCGTTCGACACGATATTCGCTGAGGGACAACGGCGGTACGTGGAATCGTTATCGGCGTACGCTCGACAGTTCCTTGGGCGAATGGAAAAGCCTGACGTCGATCACATCGAGGGTTTGAGTCCTTCGATTTCTATTGACCAAAAAGGTGTTTCGAAAAACCCGCGTTCGACCGTTGGGACCGTGACCGAAATTTATGACTACCTTCGATTGCTGTTCTCACGAGCGGGTCGCCCACATTGTCATAATTGCGGACGTCCGGTTAAGCGACAAACGATTCAGCAAATTGTCGATTCGATCTTGAAATGGGACGAAGGGACGAGGCTTCAGGTTCTCGCCCCTATGATTACGCACATGAAGGGCGAGCATGTTCAGGTATTCGAGACGGCACGGCGTGATGGATTCGTGCGAGTGCGAATCGATGGCGATACGCGAGAGCTTGCTGAAGATCTGAAGCTTGCGAAGACGAAGTGGCACAACATCGAAGTGGTGGTTGATCGAATCATCGTTCGTGAAGTCACCGATCGGGGCCGGCTCACTGAGTCGGTCGAAACGGCGCTTCGACTTGCCGGCGGGAACCTGATCGCATCAAAGCTCGGCACTGGTAAAAAGGGTACGGATGAAGACGTTGTCTATTCAGAGCACTTCGCGTGTGTTCATTGCGATATTTCAATAGCCGAGCTTGAGCCTCGCAACTTCTCGTTCAATACGCCGTTCGGGGCTTGCCCAACTTGCACCGGGCTAGGTTTCAAGCTGGAAGTTGATCCTGATCTCGTGATTCAGGACAAATCACTTAGTTTGAACAACGGTGCGATTACGCCGTGGGCGCGGTCGGGCACGAACTCGCCTTGGTATCACTCGACGCTCGAATCGCTGTCTCAGCATTTTGGTTTTTCAATGGACGCGCCGATTCGAGAGTTGGATCTTGAGCACCTGAGCGTGATTTTGTACGGAACGGCCGGGAACAAGCTCGAAGTCTCACATCAAACTAAAAAGGGCAAGGTTTACAGCTGGAACACGGCTTTTGACGGCGTAATTCCGAATATGGAACGCCGTCACATCGACACCGAATCGGACTCCGTGCGTGAAGACATTGCTAGGTACATGACGCAGCGGGCGTGTGCTACTTGTGGCGGTGCTCGACTAAAACCGGAAGTTCTCGCGGTAACCGTTCTCGGAATGAACGTGATGGAAGTCACTGGTCAGTCGGTTGAAAATGCGCTTCGTTGGGTCGAGGCGTGTCGTAGAGGCGTATGGCCCGGTGAAGGCGAGCACAACGGGGATGCTAAAGATCCGTTGAGCAGCCGCGAGCAGTCGATTGCAACCCAAATATTAAAAGAAGTTGAAGCACGACTGGGATTCCTATCGAGGGTTGGACTCGACTATCTGACACTCAATCGTGCGGCGGCGACGCTTTCGGGTGGTGAAGGTCAGCGTATTCGGCTCGCCACGCAGATTGGATCGGGTCTGATGGGCGTTTTATATGTCTGTGACGAGCCTTCTGTAGGACTTCATCCTGCCGATAACGATCGCCTAATCGGAACGCTTCAGAACTTGCGAGATGTTGGAAATACCGTGCTGATCGTCGAGCACGATGAAGCAGTAATGCGAGCCGCCGACCACATCGTCGATATGGGTCCGGGAGCTGGGCAGTTCGGCGGTAACGTTGTGGTTGAAGGCCCTATAGAAGCCGTTCTCGAAAGCGAAGAATCGCTAACAGGTGCGTATCTGAGCGGTCGAAAATCTATTCCGGTTCCGAAAAAGCGTCGCAAAGGCAATGGCAACGAGATCGCCATTATCGGAGCACGAGCGAACAATCTTAATAACGTGTCGGTGGCTATTCCGCTTGGCACATTGACTTGTGTGACTGGCGTTTCGGGATCGGGCAAAAGTACGCTCGTAAACGAGATTCTCTCGAAGAAGCTCTCACAGCACTTCTACCGCTCGAAGGATCGACCGGGTGAGCACGACGAAGTGCTCGGGCTCGACCACGTCGACAAAGTGATCAACATCGATCAGTCGGCGATTGGTCGAACTCCACGATCAAATCCGGCTACATATACGGGTGTATTCACGAACATTCGAGACATTTTCGCCTCGATGCCCGAATCGAAAGCCCGCGGCTATAAGCCGGGTCGGTTCTCGTTCAATGTGAAGGGCGGACGTTGCGAGGCTTGCAGTGGTGCTGGTTATGTTCAGATCGAGATGCAGTTCCTGCCAGACGTGACGGTTCCTTGCGAGATTTGTTTGGGTGCAAGGTACAACCGAGAGGCGCTTGAGATTAAGTTCAAGGGTCAGTCTATTGCTCAAGTGCTAGATATGACGGTTTCGGAGGCTGCAGTTGTCTTCGAGAACATTCCGTCGATTGCCAACAAGATGAAGACGCTGACCGATGTGGGTCTTGGCTACGTACATTTGGGGCAGCCTGCGACGACACTTTCAGGCGGTGAAGCACAGCGAATAAAGCTTGCTTCGGAGCTTTCAAAGAGGTCGACCGGCAAAACGGTTTACATTCTCGACGAGCCGACAACGGGTCTTTCGTTCGATGATGCTGCGAAGCTAATGATCGTACTTCACCGATTGGTGGACGCTGGAAATTCGATCATTCTGATCGAACATCATCTCGATTTGATCAAGAACGCGGATTGGATTCTGGAAATGGGTCCGCTTGCTGGCGAACGTGGCGGCAAGGTGATCGCAGAGGGCACCCCTGAGTTCGTTGCATCGGTGAAGAAGTCATCTACGGGTCAGTACCTGGCCGAGATGAATGGCATAACGCCGAGCACAAAGGCAGCAGGTACGACAAAGGCTCGAAAGTTCAAGACATATGTGAACGGTAGTGCTCATGACGAAATCACGTTACCGGATAGGCCTGCCACGTCGATCAACGGCGCGTCGAAGTCACGTAGAAACACCGGCAGGTATCGAAGACGTCGTCGCGGTACTGCCGCTGCTCAATAGCCGTGTTCAACTGAGAACACTCGTGGGGACCCCTTAACGGCTCACGCCGGTGAGCCCGGGGGCTCATTTCTGTGGGGCTGACTCACAATCGCGTTGTGTAGCTAGCCCGTATCCGCCCACATGCCAAAAGCCTAAAGTTGTGGGCGTCAGGCAAATACGCACTGATAGGGAACAAAGGGCAATTTGGGGTCTCAGGGCGCATTTTTCGACATGGTTTCTCTGGGTCACATTTCTGAGCAGACTCGATTGGCTAAATCTTCACGGGTAGTGAATTTTTCACCCTCAGATGCCGATCACAATCAGTCAGCTTAGTTCCGACTCGACTACCCGCATAACGAACGGTCAATAAAGTTCGTATCTTTTAGAGAGACCCGCTTTTTGGCGGGTCTTTTTGTGTTTGGGGTTATGACGAGACGATCCTGTCGCAACTATCAGTAACTATCCGTCGCTTTGGGCGGCGTTTACGAGGTCTTCGCAGGCCGAAATATCGGTTTGGCATAACATTACTACGTTACCGGCAACGAGATAGGCGTGATAGCTGGTGCGATTGTTTCCCGAGGTAATAATTCCGCCGGCTATGTTCGATGCAGGAGAGCGACCGAGTATTGCAAGCGCCGACTCAACGCCAGCTGAAATGGCATCGGCGTGCGAGGCGTATTTCCTAACCTCGATATCTCGTCGACTAGCGAATCCGTAATATACGTTTGTAGCCAAAGGAACGGTGTCGGTATCAAACTCTTGGTTCAGTTTGAATCCGACGGCTTCAAAATTTTCGATCGTGAACGTTTCGTCTATACGGAGAACGGGTGCAGCCTCTTCGCCATCGTTAGTAGTCGAGACCGAATCGTCGGTTGAACCGCCTGGGCCACAAGCCGCGATTGCCATCACAGCGATCACGATCAGAATAGCCATCGTTAGTTTGCCAAATTTCACTGATCAATCCTATCGTCTACTGAATATTATCGCTTCACAACAACAAGATCTTGATTACTACCAGAATCTTAGTTTAAACTAACGTTTTCCCGCAGCCAAATTGGCTGACTCGGGAAGAGAGCGTAATCGCAGCATCGCAGCCGTGCCTACGACTGGTCCTAGGGCGAGCATTGCGAACGCCCACCCCCAACCTGAGAAGTCTTTTACTATCGGCAATAGCCATATCGACACAGCTGTTAGAGCGAATCCGATTCCAGTCTGAAACGTGAGCATCGTTCCCCGGTAGGCAGGATCGCTGAGTTCAGTCATCGCAGTTGAAAATTGTGCCGAGTCGGCTATCACTGAGGCGCCCCAGATCATCGTTAATATGACTATCAACACTGTCATTTCAGGTGGTAGGAACCCGATGAACGCCGCAACGCCACCACTGATCACCATTGCGATACTGGTTACTGCGGTTCGACCGATTTTTTCCGACCATATTCCAGCGTATGAACTCGCAATTGCACCGACGGCGAATACAAGGAACGTTAGCGCGCTTGCAAGATCGAGGCTTTCGCCGATTAGCGATTTGTCACCAATGATGTAGAGCATGAAGCTACCGATCCAAGCCCACATTGCGTAGAGCTCCCATTGGTGTCCCAAATAGCCGGTTAGTGCCAGTCGTGGCCCTCGTTGCGAGATGGCGCCAATCAGATACTTTGGGTTAAATTTGGCACCTTTCACTTCGTGAGGCCCGTCTTTCACAAGGAATTTAAGAATCAATCCGCCGGTAATCGCAAGAATGGAACTTCCAATGATTACCGCTTGCCAGTTTTCGGAAAATACTGATCGCAGCAGATGAGGTGATCCCGATCCTATGGTGAGCGCCCCTACCATTGTTCCGAGCGCGAATCCCCTGCCCTTCGTGTACCAGCCTGAGATGACTTTCATCGCCGGTGGGTAAACGCCTCCGAGAAAAGCGCCAGTTGCGAATCGAGCGGCGATGAGAGCAGGTGACGAATCGAAAGGGATTACCAATAAGTTGACTAGTGCCGCTAGCACTGCTGCATAGGCGAATAGAGTTCGAGTGTTTATTAGATCGGACAGATTGGTGATCGCTATGAGTAGCGTTCCAAACACAAAGCCGAGTTGAACGGCGATAGTGAGTATAGCCATCGAGGATTCGTCAATCGATTTCTCAATTTCGAGTGCGCCTGATATTGCGTTGGTTGAGAACCACACTGATAGCGAAAAAAATGTGGCGAGAGATACGAGAATCAGAGCCCGTAATTTAGAACGCGATTGGGATTCAGGTTGAGTCATGAAGGTTTGATGTATGAATTATCGCCAAGGATATTCTTCGGATTTTATGGGTGACCGAGAGTGCGAAAGTTCAGATCGCTCACATGATTTGATCTGACACGGTATTGTTTGTTGTAATTAATGGAATACCACGAGAGAGAATTGGTTTCGAGGAGCAGTATGAGCCAGAGTGAACTTGAGCGCACTTACTTTCAGGACGGTCTACATGGTAATCACTGTTACGGCTGCGGGGCCTGGAACGACAAGGGGCTTCGGATCAAATCGTACTGGGATGGTGGTGTTTCGGTGTGTGTATTTGAGCCGGAACCTCACCATGCAGCGATGCCGCCTGACGTAATGAATGGCGGAATGATTGCCTCGATAATCGATTGCCACTGCGTTTGCTCGGCGATGGCAGATGCGTATCGAACTGAGGGTCGTGAAGTGGGCGAGGGCGACACGATTTGGTACGCGACGGCTTCATTGACGGTGAATTATCGGAAGCCCACTCGAATCGATGGTCCGGTTACCGCCAGAGCGCGCATTATTCAAAAGTCTAATACGAAGATTAGCCATTCCGTCGAGTTATTCTCGCATGATGGCGTGCTAACTTGCGATGCGACTGTTCTGTCGCTTCGAGTTCCCGACGAATGGGCTGATCCGACGGGACTGTTTCAACACTTATAAGTCCGACGTGGTTGGCCCTGATAATTTTCGTAGACCGAGCGATTCAACAGAGTTATTGTTTTTCGATTACGCGCATAAAGAGGCAATTCGGAATGAAGTTGGCAGTAGGTGGAGACCATGCAGGGTTTTTAATGAAAGGCTCAGTAGTCAAATATTTAGAGTCGCAGGGTCATGAAGTTACAGACTACGGAACTCACTCGGAAGATCCTGTCGACTTCCCCGATATTGCGCAGCGCGTGACGTCAGCGATTCTTGCGGGTGATGCCGAGCGCGGCATTCTCGTTTGTGGCACGGGCGTGGGTGCTGCTATCGCCGGGAATAAAGTTCCAGGTATTAGGGCAGCTTTAACTCACGATACGCATTGCGCTCACCAGGGTGTTGAACATGACGATGTGAACTTGATTTGCATGGGTGCGGGGATTATTGGAATAGCCGTTGCTGAAGAAATTCTCGACGCGTTTATAGCAGCAGAGTTTTCGACTGATCCAGATTTCAGGCGTCGCGTCGACAAACTTGCTGAGATGGAAATGAAATACGCAAAAGAGCTTCTTGGGTAGTGCTAAGCACTACGTGTATAGTCCGATTTACGCGTATGGAAAATGTCATATCGTAAAAACAACCTCTGGCTAGAATTGTTTAGAGAACGGAATGAGCGACACTAAAGATTCTATTCAGACGGATTGAGCCCGCGTAACTGATAGTCCCCCAACTAAAAATGTCGGTCCAGCCGAGCATAAACGGCTTGTCGGTGCTTACGAACCGAAGTTTGGTTCTTCTTCTCGTTCGATCTTGGCGGAGTCTAGATCCATGGTCATTCCGATTCCTGACGGTGAGTGAATTGAGCCGTTAACCGGCGTGATAGGGTCCTTCAAGAAGTGCTGGTGAATGGTATTCCACTTGACCAAATACTCCTGATACGGAGTGTGAATTGGCGACTGAGTGACCGAGAAGTGAATTCCGGCGTTGGTCGAGTGACCGTGCGGAATCGTGATTAGGTCAAAGGTCGTAGCGAGAGCCGCTATTTTCAGAACTTCCGATAATCCACCAGCCCAGTAGATGTCTGGCTGGATGATATCGAGCGCTTCGGCGTCGATGAACTGCTTCATGCCCCAGCGGGTGTAGTGGTGTTCTGCCCCCGACAGTGGAATGTTCGTTGCTTCGCGAATCTTGCGATATGAATCTATGCGGTCAGGAAGAGCAGTTTCTTCGAGCCAGCGAGGGCGAAACTCCTCGATCGCCTCGGCGAGTTTGATTACGTAGTTAACGTCCATCGACTGCCAGCAATCAAGCATAATGTCATCGTCATCTCCGAGGGTTTCTCGAAGCGTTCGCACCATATCGACGTTCTTCTTGAAACCTTCTGCACCAGACATCGGACCGTGTCGGAAGAACCACTTTTGAGCCGTGTATCCTTCCCCTTGCTTCTCTTTAGCACGTTCTGCGACGAGGCCCATGTCGAGAACGTGATAGCCGAGCATAGAAGCGTAGGCAGGTACTTCTGTTCGAGTCGGCCCACCGATGAGACGGTATACGGGAACGTTGAAGTAGCGACCTTTGAGATCCCAGAGAGCGTTGTCGATAGCGCTAATTGCGATCATCGTGTTGCCCTGGCGACCGTGTACTGATCCACGGTGCATAATGTCCCACAGGAACTCGGTTGCGAGTGGGTCGCGTCCGATCAGATAACGGGTCAGTTCCTTTTCGACGATGAAGGCGACCGCTTTGTCCATCGGACCGCCGATTCCGATTACGCCCTCATCGGTTTCGATCTGTACAAAGTAGGCATCGTGGGCGAGTTCGTTCTTTGAGTTCGCTGAACCCCATTCGACCCGCCCGCCAATGTCACGGAACTCTTCGTACACATCGAGCGGCTGGACGAGTCGTTCTTCCCAGAACAAACCGTCGGTTTCAATCGTTCCAAATACGTGACGAAGTCGAACTGTTTCGATTTTCATTTCTGGTTACATTTTCTCGGCTGGTTCAATACAACTGATCGCTGCACTGTTTCGATTGTCTTTCGCAGATTTCTGGCAGCGACTGTACCGCACTCGATAAGAAGTCGGAATAAGCAAGGCATAAAAAAAGCACGCCTTACGAACGTACTAATTTCATTTATCGAACTGCACATCCGATGAATTTTGGCTGGATCAGTGATTTGTCGCTGTCCCGGATTCGTAGATGTGGCACGGGCTTATTAAAACTAGAAATATCGTAAACCATTCGTCTGGTACTCCACAGGGACCTGCCTTAGTCGGTCGGACGGATCATCAATAATTTTGACGCTAATCATCGACTCGGCATCCAAATCCCATTAATCAAGTTCAAATTAGCGTTAATTCTTGTCGCGGATCACTAAACGACATAAGTATTCACTGAGGATTGCAATTCACGCATAGTCGTCACACCGTTGCCGGAGTGTTGGAGAATCCTAGAGTGATTCGATAATTACGCGGGCTTTTGAAGGCCAGTCGACCGTGGTTCCAACGGCTCCCGAGCGGTACGCACGACGAAGCGCGGTTTTGGAATCGGCGATGCCCCAGGTTCTAACTACAAGCCCGACATTGTTAGCATCGTCGATCTGTTTCTTGGTTACCTTTCTTGCATTCGGATAAATTCCAGAAAGCCCAAGATCTAAGGCGGCTTTCAATGAAGCCTTATCTATCTTTTTAAGCAGCCATCCGTGAGCGATGTTTGGCATTAACGCAATTGAACGTTCGAGTTGTTCGAAATGAAACGACGAAATTGTTAGACCGGGAGAGATCGAATCACCGGTGTGCTGATCGAGCCAGCCCCACTGCTTGAGCGACTTCATCGAAACAGCAGCGAGGTCAGATTGAGCTGATTTGAGTTCTAAGTGAACGTGCGCCTTCCCCGAATATCGTTCGAGAAACTCGTCGAGAGTAGGCACGAACGCCTCTGGATACGCCATCACACCGCGCACGCCAGCGCCATCTTCCGGACCCTCAAACCAAAGTCCTGCATTCAGCGACTTAACCTTGGCAATTCCAGTTTCAGTGACAAGTCCTGTTGTGTCGGTCGTTCGATCCAGCGTGTCGTCGTGAACAAGAACGGCTCTGCCATCGCTGGTCAGCTGGACGTCGGTTTCAAAATTGTCGAACCCGAGCGAGAGAGCAAGATCGAACGCCTCGAATGTGTTTTCAGGGGCGTCGTATGAGGCACCTCGATGGGCAATCAGGGTGAAGTCGGGCTGTTTCGAATTATTTGTTTGCTTCGGCATTTATGTGCGGGATTCTTGATAGTTCGAGAGGTCATTTGAGCAATTAATAGGACGACTACTAGTAAAAACTCAACGCAGTGTAAGTGACACCCATCGAAAAGACCGTACAATCTGGCTTCCGTGCCAATTAATAAGATTTTAACCTCGTTCGCCGAAGCCGTAGCCGATATTCCTTCCGGTGCGTCGATCATGATTGGCGGATTCGGTGGTGCCGGCGGGCAGCCTACTCGCCTGATGATGGCACTTCGTGACCTAGGAGTTGACGATCTAACGATTATAGGCAACGTTGCTGGTATATCTAAAACAACGGGATATGGCTGGCCAGATCATCTAGATCCGATCGACCAGGGCATGTTTTTCGAGAGCGGGCAAGCCACGAAAATCACTTGTTCCTTTCCTGTCCCCGGAACGACCAATCCGCTAAGTGAGATCGAAAAGGCATGGAGAGAAGGTAGGGCAGAGGTAGATATCGTTCCGCAGGGCACACTTATCGAACGCATCCGAGCCGCTGGAGCTGGTATTCCGGCGTTCTACACTCCTACTGGAGTCGGTACACCGGTTGCAGAAGGCAAAGAGCATCGTAACTTCGAAGGTCGAACGTATTTGCTTGAAACGGCGATTTCGGCGGATTTCGCGTTGATCCGAGCACAAAAGGCCGATACTAGAGGTAATCTGCAATACACTGGGACCTCTCGGGCATTCAATCCGGCGATGGCAACTGCAGCGAAGGTCACAATAGTAGAAGTAGATGAGATTGTTGAAGTCGGCGGTATCGATCCTGAGCGCGTCGAAACGCTGAGCACATATGTGAATCGGATTGTTCAGCGAGAATCTGGAGATCCGCTACCGTGAGCAATTCTGGATACCCTGCTGGAAACGACCCTGCGCCACGTCTTGATCGTGCTGCTGTTGCTAAACGTGCGGCTCGCGATCTCTTCGACGGCTCAACGGTGAACCTTGGCATCGGCATTCCGGCGTTGTGTGCCGACTTTCTACCCGATGGCGTCGAACTGCTTTACCACGCAGAGAATGGCATTCTCGGGTTCAAAGAACTTTCGGCTCCGGGCGAGGGCGACCCCAATTTGATGGACGCCGGTGGCAATTTCCCTAAGCTCGTACCGGGCATGGCATTTTTCGACTCCGTCGAGTCATTCAGCCTGATTCGGGGTGGGCACATTGATGTAACTGTATTAGGCGCTCTTCAGGTTTCGAGAAATGGCGATTTGGCGAACTGGATTATTCCGAAGCGCGGAATTGGCAGCATCGGCGGTGCGATGGATCTCGCGGCGAACGCAAAGCGAGTTGTGATTGCCATGGAGCACACGGCGAAAGGCGATACGCCAAAGATCGTCGAGGAATGCACGTTCCCGCTGACCGCACCCGGGTGCGTTGACGAGATTATTACCGACATTGCGGTAATGGAGATCGATCGTGAAAGCGGCCGAATGATTCTACGAGAAACTGCGCCGGGCTGGTCGTTCGATGATGTTCAGGGTCGAACCGAAGCAACTCTGGTCATTGATGGCGAAATCGTTGAGATTTCGTAACAATAAAAATTATCGTTTACGTGATTTGCATCTGGCGAATAGATTTCCGGCATGGATTCGAACGATTAACCCATGTCAGACGAATCTGATCCTCAAAAAGAAACTTTTGATGAGTTTTGCAAATCGTTTTCGTACAGATCACGCACCGAACTGCTGTTCAAGTTCCTGAAATATGGATCCGAGAATCAAGCCGGTGATTTCCTCCGAGAGTTATTACATCTGACTGGCGACCTGATCGACCATGGCGATATTGAGCCGATCATCGAATCTATCGTTCGTGCCTGAAACTGCAACAGAAGAAGCAGAGGCAGTGCTGGAATCAC
>CAJQSP010000038.1 GCA_905614375.1 uncultured Dehalococcoidales bacterium
TCTGATAGCAAGCCGGGCACACTCGTGGCTGCAATGAGCGCGTTCGAGGAAGAGGTCACTTCGGTTCTGCCTCGATCTGTCGCGTTGCTCGGTGCACGAACTGCCATTCGCCGTATGGACGAAAAGATGTTGTTCCTACGATTGCCAGCCTTGCTGTTGGCTGCGTTGGCGATATCGGTTGTTGGGTATTATCTGTTCCTAGTGGCTGCGCTGATTGCACGAAAACGTGAACTGGAAACAGTGATGTTGCGATCGCGAGGACTCTCTACTTATCAGGTGATGAGGGTTCAAATAATCGAATCGATCGTGACTGTCGCTTTGCCAGCGCTGATAGCACCGTTTCTTGCCTTCGCAGCGATAGGTTTCGCAGGTCGATTGCCGGTGTTCGATTCACTGACACATGGCACTAATCTGCCGGTTGAGTTATCGCCAATGGCATGGGTTTGGGCTTTAACTACCGCTTTATTGTCATTTTTGATCGTACTTTTGCCGACGTTGCTCGTTGCTAGATCTGGTATATCAAATGTCGAGCGTAATCGATCACGCCCCGATAACCCACCGTTTTTCCAGCGTCTTTACTTCGACTTATTGGTAGTCGTACTTGGCGGTCTGTTTCTATGGGAGATGACCACTCGTGGCGTCGCCTCGACCGATCGTGATGGGAATATTGTCACTGATCCGACTTTGCTCTTCGCCCCCGCAATGTTGCTTATATCTGTTGCACTGATAATGCTCAGGGCGTTCCCGGTAATTGCGAAAACGTCGGCTTATATTGCAATTCGATTCACTTCGGCTCCGACAGCGATCGGGTTCTGGAGACTTGGCAGAAGTCCGTACTGGTATTCCTGGCCTGTGCTATTGATTATTCTTGGAACAGGACTGGGAGTGATGGTGGGTACGCTAGGATCGACGCTTGAGCGCAGCGATCGTGAACAGATTCTTTACGATAACGGTACGAGTTTGCGTGTTCTTCCTGGTGGGGTGAATATCGACGTGCACCAGGCTGAGATTGATCAACTGATGGCGATCGATGGCGTCAATCAAGCGTCGATGGCGTACCGGAATAACGGTAAATTCGGAACTACCGATCTTGGAATTGAATTCAACGTTCTAGCTGTTGAAACGGACAAGTTTCCCGAGACGGCATGGTTTAGGGACGATTTTTCAGAGGAACCACTCGAAATTGCTTTAGCGAAAGTGAACATTCCGTCGAAACCTGAACCGATATATCTTCCTTCTGGCACGACGTCGCTTACGGTCTGGACGAAACAGGATCCGTTCGTTCTAAATCACTTCTTTTGGGTGGTTTTGAAAGGCGCAGAAGGTAAGCAACTGCCGGTCACGTTCGGGCAGATTGGCGAAGTATGGGAAGAAAAGACGACTGCGGTTCCGACTCATTTGACCGAACCGGTTGAAGTTGTGTCGATCCAGACTTTCATGCAAGTGGGAACTGATGGCGGGGTGCCGACTGTTTGGTCAATGGACGACATTAAGGCGATTGGTCCGGGATTTGAAACGACGCTTCTAGACTTCGAAGGCGACAACCTGTGGACTCCGTTCCCAACTTCAAACGGTCTAGACGATTCGTTCGATGTTGTGGCAGAACCAACGGGAATAGGAGATTCTGGTGCAAATGTAGGTCAGATGACGCTTGATCGAGGAACGGTTGTGGGTATTCGAGGAGCGTACCGAAGTACGACAGGCGACCCTGTTCCGGTAATCGTTTCTGAAGAGTTCCTTGCCGCTGCTGGTACTTTGTTGGGTGAACCAATGGTGGTTCAGATTTCAGGCGGTTTCATCCCGGTAATTACCGTTGGAACTACTGATTACTTTCCAACCCTCGATCCCGATCGGGCACCGTTTATGGTGTTAGATGTGACCGCCCTGATCGGTTTCGTTGAACTACGTGGTCTTTCAAGCATCAGCGCCAATGAGGTGTTCGTTGATATTGACCTAGACGATCATTCTCGGATCACTGAGGACGTTCGGAAAATATTCCGAGGCGGAACACTTCTTGATCGTGTAAAGCGAATCAATAATTCTGTAATCGATCCACTGACAGTTGCTGGCTGGCGAGGAATGGGAATCGTATCGTTAATTATCGGTGGTATTGCACTGGTACTCGGCTATGTCACTTATTTAGTAGCGCACTCGACACGAACAGTTCACGATTCTGCTTATCTTAGAGCGATGGGATTTACGAAAGCAGGCTTCATGCGAAGCTCGCTAATCGAACATGGCATAGTGGCGTTCATCGGAATAATTGTCGGTGTGGCTGCGGGTCTGGTCGCCAGCCGGGTGGCCGTTGGCGCTATCGCTTACTCAGAGACCGGCAGGGAGTTGCTGCCACCGTTCATACTGCAAACTAATTGGCTGCCGGTGATGATTATTCTGACAGCAGCGATCGGTGCAGGTGTTGTCGGTGTTGTGGCGTCGTTCGTCAGCTTCTTGCGTCGACCGCTTCACGAACTTACTCGCTCGACCGACTAAGCTGCCCCGCAATTTTTCGTTCTCGAGGCTTTAGTCTAAGCCGGGAACTGCGCGCTTCCAACCGGGACGAGTCAATGCGAGAGTCAGAGTAATCTCCGCTGCTTTTGCAGGAGCGAGGATTTCGTAGGGAAGCGTCCTGAAGTGTTCCACAGTGACTTTCTTTTGTCGAGCGCTGCGAAGGTCTTCATCGAATTCAATCTCGAATGCCTGTCCCTGTGAATCGTTAGCCTTTGGCTGGAACACACCAAATCTAGGAATTGGCCACTCGTAGCTGTCCCACAACGGATGTTGCCCGATGATCTTCCATGATCCGTCTTGAAGTCCATCGTCGCGGAAGTGTTCGATGTGAACTGAATCGTCTTCTGTGAGTTGATTCAGTTCGTCGGGAGACGGCAATTCGTCGTACACCGGTTTGAAGAATCGACCAACGATGGTACGTCGTGGTCCTACGCACACTGCGATGCCTATTCCGTAGCCGCCAGTCTTGAGCGGCACGGCGAAGAAATCGCCTTCAGAGTAGTTAGGAGTATTTGTCGATGCCAAAGTTTATTTATCCGAGTGATTAGCAAGTCAAAGTTTGATTCATCGTTTTCAGGATGAAAGTTCCGACGCTATCAACTAAGTCTAATCATACGGTTGAGTTTTTAACGGAATCGTTCGATGAATTCTCGGACGAGTATCGTGTATTCAGACGGGTGCCAATTCCAAGCGGCGACATGACCTACATCCGGGAACGTGTGTAGTTCGACCAATTCTGGGAGAGCATCAGCTAATTCGATACTCGTTTCAAGTGGCACTGTATCGTCAGCTTCTCCATGAATTAGCAACACCGGAACATCGATTTCGTCGGCATGTGAAAGGAAGTCGAATTCATCCCAATCCACACCGAAACGTATTGTGGCAAACGCCTTCGCAACCAAAGTAATTGGTGCCGGCACGCCACGTTCTTCGGCTCCCTTATCGACGGTTCTAGCAAAGTTCAACATCGGTGCTTCTAAGATCATTGCGACTGTATGATCGGCGAGATCGGAGCGAAGCTGGTAATTGACTACGACACCCCCACCCATAGAGAACCCGACCAGAATGACCTTCTTTGCGCCGTTGTCTAGAGCATATTGGACGGCGGCTTCGACGTCTCGCCATTCGGTGGTTCCGAAGTCGTAGTATCCAGATTCGCTCGGAGGAGCGTTCAAATCGTTGCGATAGTCGATTGCCAATGATGGAACACCACCAGTGCCGAGGATCTTCAGAGAAGAGTCACGATTGCTTGTGCGGCCGTGAACGTAGATCGCCCAAACATCTGAGGGATCGCTCGGGTAAATACCATCTGGGATATGAGGCAAATACCAAGCTCCGAAGTTCCCTAACGGACCCGAAATAACAACATCCTCGTATTCAGAGTTTAGATCCGGTCTATGAGGTTTAGCTGTTCTATCAAGGTAGAGTTTGTCACCGATTTGGAATCCGCCAAGCTTGAGATCGAGTTCACGGGTTACGAGGCCATCAGTATCTGAAAGAACATCGCCAAGTTGGCCGTAGTTGAGGCCATCTGTGATTCCCCATCTAGCCGAGGTGGCGAGGATATCTTGCTCTTCGGCGTCGGGAAGTTGGCGTAGTGTGATCGAATCGATACCGAGGTCGACTACCTCAACGCTATTCTCCGGATTTGAGTTATCGACCCGAAGCCCATCTTCTTCAAGCACACTCGAAAAGTACCAACCACCACCGAGCAGGATCAGTAGTACTAGGGCGATTATTGGTAGCACTACGTATGTGACGAGCTTATTTCGAAGGATGGACTTGAGCATTCGATCATCATTTGGAATGGGATTATGATGCTTGCATTCTAGCGACGAATTCATTCACAGTGCGGCACAACACTCTGAATCTTGCTCTGTTAGAGTCGCCTGACTCATTTACGAACGTCACCATAATTACGCATCGCATCAGAGACAGGAAATTGTTTCAGTGGGAATAGAGCATAACCACGAACTGCCCGATCTAATCACTGGTCCGCACGGACACCCGGAGTGTTCAACTTGTGGTCGCACAATTTGGAACGATCCGAAAATCGCTGGTGCAGCTATAGTGCCTATCGATGGCGGGATCGTGATGGTTCAGCGCGCTATCGAGCCAGCTATTGGAAAGTGGAGCTTTCCATCTGGATATGTAAACCGCGGAGAGAAACTGGAACGTGCGGTCGAACGTGAAGTGCTCGAAGAGTGCGGACTAAATGTTGAAGTCGAACATCTTGTTGGGTTGTACTCCGAAGATGGAAGTCCGATAGTTCTAGCCGTGTATCAAGTTAGAGTAACTGGCGGCAAACTCAATTCTGCCGATCATGAAACGCTAGATGTTCGAGTGTTCAATGTGAACGAACTGCCTGAATTGGCGTTCGATCATGATCGAGGAATACTTGCCGACTGGCTGAAAACCCGGGAGGTTGCCGAATGAGATATCGAAGCGATGTAGTCGTGATTGGCGGTGGGATTATGGGATCTTCGATTGCCTATCGACTCGCCTGTGAAGGCCTGAGTGTTTCTGTGGTCGAGCGTGATTCGATCGGTAATCACGCGTCTGGCTTTGCGCTCGGTTTGCTCAATCCGACAAATGAGACGGGCAAGATCGAAACGCTGCATCACCTGTCGTTCAAGATGCACAAAGAAATGCTCGATACGATTCAGCAGGAGTCGGGAGTCGACGCTCAGGTTCTCAGTGTTCCGCATCTTGAGCTTGCTCTCGAAGAGTTGGAGATTCCTGAGATGAAGGCTACGGTCGATCGTATTAACGGCTTCGCTCAGTTCAAATCAACGTGGTTGGAGCCGAGCGATGTTCATGCGATGGAACCTCGTATTACTTCCGACAACTACGGTGGGGCGCTCGTTGAAGACGTCATCATGCTCGATAGCTACAACCTAACGCTGGCAACCGCTCAGGCGGCTGAATCACGAGGTGTCGAGATCGTCCTGGCCGAGGCGACTGGCGTGATTTACGATGGTGATCGAGCTGTTGGCGTAAAATTTGGCGAAGAGCGAATCGATTGCGATGCGGTCGTTCTCGCACTGGGGCCATGGTCGGGTACTGCGAGCCTTTGGACGGATATCGACATTCCAATCGTCCCGCAAAAAGGCGAGATCGTTCGCGTTGAAGGTCTTGACCCGCCGCTTGGAATTCACATTCACGGTTACTCGTTGGGTAGCTCATGCTCCGTTATTCAGAAGGGCGACGGAGCGACATGGTTGGCGGCTACTGTTCAAGATGGCTCAGGGTTCGATGTCACTCCGTCGAGCGAGGCGTTGGAAGCGCTTTCGCTACGTGGCATGAGGCTAGTTCCCGAACTCGAATCCCACAAATTGGTTATTCACACTGCGTGTATGCGACCCGTAACGCCCGATGGCGATCCGATCCTAGGAAAGATTCCCGGTAAAGAGCGAGCGTTTATAGCGACCGGAACAGGTGGCAAAGGAATTTTGATGGGACCAGTGATTGGCAGGGCTATTGCCGATTTGATCATCGCTGGAGAGACCGATTTGCCAATCGACGAGTTCGGACTCGAACGTTTTTCAAGCTAGCTGGAATTCAATAACTAATGTCAGCGTAACAAAGCACTGAAAATCATTGTTCCAGAGCGAACTCAACGAAAATTGCACTGTGGTTCTGTTGGGTGCTGGGTAGTTATAGGCCCTGTTCTACTTGCTAAACGCCAGCTTCTAGTCGAGCCATTTCCACTGCGAACCACAGTGCCATTGCGCCACCTCGATCATCGAGACCGTCGGTATACGGCCGTTTGACGTATTCGTCGAGAGTTGCGAGTGGTCCTGTTCCGATGCATACATGCTCAAGCTCGCCTTGCTCCGATATCCGCTGAGAAGTTCCTCTCCATGCCTTATCGGCTACACCTCGCCATTCTTCGTCAAGCCAGCCCTCGCGTAGACCACGGACAATCGAATATCCGATCATCGCTGTGGCGCTGAACTCAAGGTAGGTTTCGGGCATGTCGATTACCTGATTCCACATGCCTGATTCATCTTGACGTTTTGCGAGACCTTCCAAGTGAAGAAGGTGTGTGTGAAGTAGCTCTTCTCGTGAAGGATGATCTTCGGGAATATAGGTAAGGGCTTCGGCGAATCCGAGGGCAGCGAAAGCGTTGCCTCGTCCCCAAAAAAATGGTGAGGCCTTGCAGTGCCACCAGAGTCCATTTTCTTGAAGCGTATCGGCGGTAAGCAGAAACTCGGCGAGCAAGTCGATGTGTTTCGAGTTACCGGAGCTTAGGTACGCACGGCCTAACATCGTTGCTGCGAAGAAGAAATCCTCGGCACGTACATCTGGATCGATTGGGCCAGCTGACAAGCTCGGTCCGAACATGTCGGCGACCTGTTCTAGTAGTTCGGTGTACTTGCCATCATCGGTTGCTGTCGCTAATTCATCGGACCAGCACACGCCGGCGTAGTTGGCCGTACCGTCTGACGAACTGAAGATGTCCAAAGGCGCATTGGCGTATTCGGCAACGATTTCAGCAATGTCAGCCGAAGGGTTAGTCGATTCAGGAAGTAGATCGTGCAGTCGAAGCCGCCCACTAATTGCCACGCCCTGGGTGTACATCACCGATCTTTCCAATCGGTGACCGTAGTGAGTAGCAAGATTTGTGGCGTATTCGATTGAGCTCTTCAAAATAGTTTCCCGAGTTTCGTTCTTTGATTCATTCTTGTTGAATGTCTGGTAGACCGAAATATAGCTGTGTGGTGAAGGATTCGATATGGGATTTGGAATGTTGTAAAGAAATTCACCTAAATTGCTCATGCTGCGGGGGATTTCGGGTAAAGTGAGTCCTATCTGAGGGAAATCTGTGAAAATGCCCAATGCGTGAGGACCTAAATGACAACTGCCGCTTCTACCGACCTTTCATTAATGGCCCACCTGTTGCGTCGCGCCGGATTCGGTTCCGACCGCACCGAATTAGAGCGATACGCTGCCCGAAGCTATGAAGATGTGGTCGACGATTTACTAAATCCTGAGCGATTCGATCCGCCTGGAGACGAAATTCTTAGTCGCTTCTATCCACATCTACACGCCAACAAAGATGATCCCGGAATTTGGAATGGTCGCTGGTTCTACCGAATGGTGAACACCGATCGTCCACTTGAAGAGAAAATGACGCTTTTCTGGCACAGCGTTTTCGCAACCGGTTGGACCAAGAGTGAACACACTCCGACGATGGTTGATCATATTCAGATGTTGCGGACCAACTGCATGGCAAACTTCAGGACATTGCTTCTTGGAATTTCGCGTGACCCTGCGATGATCTTCTGGCTCGACAACAACGAGAATCACGGCGAGGCCATTAACGAAAACTACGGTCGAGAAATTCTTGAACTGTTCTCGATGGGTATTGGCAACTACACAGAAGACGATATTAAGAGTGCTGCCCGAGCCTTCACAGGATGGACGTATGACACGCCTGTAGCGCTGTATCCGTTTGGCCATTTTGATGTGAACTATCGTTTTAGGGCAGACGACCACGACGATGGTCAGAAAACGTTCTTAGGACACACCGGTAATCTCGACGGTGAAGACATCGTCAACATCATTGCCGAGCAGGAAGCAACTGCTCGATTTATCGGTCGGCATCTATATAACTTCTTCGTTGCAGACGAGGCTCAGGTTCCAGCGTGGAGTATTGAACCTCCTGCTGACCCTAGTGCCATTGATGATCTTGCTAAAGCATGGATCGACTCGAATGCCGACATGAAAGAAGTGATGCGAACGCTGTTCAATTCTGAATGGTTCAAGGCCGCACGATTCAAACATGTGAAATCGCCAACTGAGTTTGTTGCGAGCGTGCTGAAGTTATCGGGTGAATACGCTGAGCCTGCTCCCGATCTGCACAAGCTCGAAGGCACGATCGTAACGATGGGGCAGAAGTTGATGGACCCGCCGAGCGTGGAAGGTTGGCACACAGGGAAGGAATGGATTGATGGAGGTACGCTCACCGAACGGGTGAACTACGCCATCGATACGTTGAACAACCCTGACAAGCCCGGCGTGAAAGCGATCATCGATCGGATTAGCTCGCAAGGTAATTTGACCAGCCCGGAACAACTTGTCGACAACATTCTCGATTTGATTGGCCCACTTGAAGTGGAAGCAGGGACCCGAGATACCCTCGTCGTTCACGCACAAGCAGATGGAGCATTGGACTGGTCGTCGGACGCTGCTGCGAAATCCAGCGCAGCCAGAGTCGTTCAAATGCTTACTCTCGTAGTTTCAGCGCGGGAGTTTCAATTCTCGTGATCCAACTCATTGATTTTCATTCTCCTATCTACATGATCGCTACAGCGGATAACTACTAAATGACTACAGCTGAAAAGAACGGAAAAACAAAAGACCCTGTACTTGTTGTTGTTCAACTTTCGGGCGGAAACGACTTTATGAATACGGTGATTCCGTTCACCGAGGGTATTTATTATGACAACCGTCCGCTGGTCGGGGTCCCTGACGATAAATCGCTGCCCTTCACCGACACGCTTGCATGGCATCCTTCGGCTGCTGCGTTCAAGCGCATCTACGAGCAGGGCAAAATGGCGATCGTTCAGGGCGTCGGAACGGAGCACGCAAGTCGGTCTCACTTTAGAGCGATGGACATCTGGCACACCTGCGAACCTGAAATTGTTGCAACTGAAGGCTGGCTCGCAAAGGTGATTCGAGAAATCGACCCTGAAGGTGCGAACCCGGTTACAGCTGTGAACTTTGGTCGAGGTTTACCTCGAGCATTGGCAGCTCCGGGTGTGACTGCGACTTCTGTAGGCGACCTTGACAATTACGGTCTGATGTCGGGTATTGAGCTGCAGGAAGAGCGTAATCGCGATCTTAAGATTTTCCAGCGTATGTATACACCGGCTATCGGGTCGGGACAGGTGATGAACTACCTGAGCCAAACCGGTAACAACGTTCTCAGTGGAGCCGACATGCTCGCTGAGGCGCCCCGGCAGTACAAGTCGAAGGTCGAGTACGCGGACAACCCGATTGCGAAGTCGCTTAGGGACGTTGCTCGTGTTCACACGGCAGGGCTTGGCACACGAATTTTCTACACGACCCACGGTGGCTATGACCACCATGCTCAGGAAGTACCAACGCACGCACGGTTGCTCCAAGAAATGACCACCGCAATCGAAGATTTCATGCAGGACTTGCGTGATCACGATGCGGCTGAGGAAGTGAACATTCTTGTGTTCACCGAATTCGGTCGACGTATCAAGGACAACGGTTCAGGCACTGATCACGGCACCGGTGGAGGTGCGTTCATGATCGGCGAAAACGTAAAGGGTGGGCTCTATTCTGAGTATCCGTCGCTTGCGGTTGCCGACTGGAAGTTCGGTGAAGATATGGACTTCACCAT
>CAJQSP010000039.1 GCA_905614375.1 uncultured Dehalococcoidales bacterium
AAGTCATGCAGCGCTGTGATCGTTGGGTCAGTCGTCAGATTAGTGGCCGAAATTTCGACATCTGAGATTGCACAAGGGGCGATGGCAAGAATAAATCCCGCAATCCCCAAGACCTTTGTTACCCGCCATCTCATAGTTCAACTTTACTGAGTAAATCGACTGCTCGAATATGGTTTTCTTTTATTGTTTGCGTATCGTCGACGAATATCGTCAGTAGTTGCGTGATTAGCCATATATACCGGGTTGCTACTTGAAGAGTGGCGGGTTCGAGCTCCATCTCCCGTTCCAGTGGCAATTACAGCAGCTGATGAGGTTCAGTTTCTGAACGCTTTGGATCGTTTCTTCTTGTTGGTCTGTACAGCGGCAGATTATACTTCGTTCCCGCACGATCTAAAGAATTTCTAGGAGAGCTAGCTTGCCAATTAACCGTATTTTCGCGGCGAACAACGAAGGTCGGAAAGCACATTTCTTGCAGATGCACTTCCCTTCTACAGAGCTGGTTGAACTTGCCTATAACGCCGGCATGGATGGCGTTGATCTCGACGGTGAGCAAGGGCATTTCGATCTCTCAGAAATAGACGAGATATGCCGTGTTGCCAACGCGACTGGGATGACTGTCACTGCTCGTGTGCCATCGGTTGATCCCGTTCCCATCAAGCAGTATCTGGCGCGTGGAGTTCAAGGGATTCAGGGACCAGGAGTCGAAAGCGGTGAGCAGGCCCAAACTTTGTCAGATTCTTGCTACTACACACCAGCGGGAAAGCGATCGTGGGGGCCGGGTCGAGGGCACTATTACGATTATTTGCCAATGATGAACGACAAGTTTGGCGGCAACAAGGGTTACATCGCAGATGCGAACGAAAACATGTTCGTCATCGCCCAGGTCGAGAGCCAGAAGAGTATCGACAATCTGGATGCAATCGTTTCAGTGTCGGGAATTCACTGCATCACTTTTGGTCAAAACGACATGGCGTCGTCACTTGGTGTGCCGGGCGAGCCGGGTCATGAGAAGGTCAACGCTGCTCACGCCGATCTCGAACGACGAGCGCGGGCGGCTGGCAAACATCTGCTATCTGATCGGGTGAGCTATGTAAGAGCAACCGTCGCTCTACTCGACACTATGCGGGGTCATTTGGCAGATCACAGAAACGACCCGATTGGTCAGATCGATTAGGCGTTCACGATCTACGGCGTTTTTTGGCGATGAATGTGCGGGTTGACTTCGGGATCGGAGATTGGATTGTCGTTACTGTGATCGTGCTTTTGCCGGTCGTACGTTTCTAGTTCATCGGTCAACCTTACTTCGTAATAAAAAACAGTTTTTACTTCGGTGATTCCACGTTCTTGGTTTTCTGGTGCCGAAAGATCGGGAACCACGTGAACGAGAAATTTTTCTTTCACGCTTGCTTCAACTGACATTTCCGCCGTACCAAGCGTGTCAGTCTGGTCGATATCACCAACCCGGGAGTCGTGATACGGCTCGACGTGCTCTGCGGGCGCAGCTTATATTCCGAAATCGTTCCCGGTACATTTTCTTATCGACCGGCTGAGTCAAGGCTTGCCGAGTTTTTCATGTTGGCATTGAGCCGTGGTGTTCTAGATCAAAAGCGCTTAGACTTTATTCGCATTTTTATTTCTAACACCACGTTAATCGAGTTTCCGTAGGCAGGGCCCGTAAGTGGTAATTCACCTCGATTAATAACACTTTAGGCACCTAGGCTCGTTGATCCAAAAAGTTACACGTAACCGGTGATCCACTTATAGCGATTACAGAACATTCATTGACAACTCATGGCAGAACTGTCTAGCCTATGTGTAAAGCAGATTTAACTTTGGGCTGGAACGGATTGATTCGTTCCAATCAAAACAAGTACTAGACGAACTAGGCGGGCGCGTTGATGGGTACTAGATTGAAATCGTCGCGAAGACAAGTATTTCTTGGATTCACGGTTTTCCTCCTCATAGTCGCAGCAGTTGGTTGTTCATCCGAAGTATCAATTATTCCCGAGGCACCGACCGCAAAAGCTGAAACTTCACCTCCGCCAACCGTGGAGAAAATCGAATCAGCAGCGACAACTGATACATCTGATCCTGAACCTCAGGTCGATGAGCCCACTAAAGTTCCTTCACCTGTAAAACAACCCACCAGCGCACCGGCACCAGCACCGGCACCAACAGCAGCACCGGCACCAGCACCGGCACCAACAGCAGCACCGGCACCAACAGTAGCACCGGCACCAACGGTTGCTCCTACGACGACATCAAAACCAGCCCCGACTGCAACACCGGCCCCGCTTACGAATGTTTACAAGGATTACGGTTTTACCGTCGAATTGGACCAAGACGCCAGCTTTGGCACTTCGAACCTGAACATTGCTGATTGGTTGGGGTCTACCGCCGACTCTTCACAGGGGTTGATGACTTTTAACTACAACGGCGCCAATATCACTCTCTTCTGGCAGCCTCAGGCTGGCAGCACTACGCAAGAAACTATCGATCTGACATATCAACTTCAACAATTGGGCAATCCTGACCGTTCCTTCGCATTGTTTAACAACGGTGACGTTACCGTCGATGGCAGTGACGGCAGATATGCAGGATTTCTGAGTACCAATGCCTCTGGCGGTGACGCAACTGGAGGGCTTATAGGGGCTTGGACATGTGCCGATTCAGGCACCCAGTTATCTATGACCGCTACCGGACCTGACTCCACTGCTCTGCAGATCAGATTTGATCGACTAATTTCAGGATTTAGCTGTGAGTAATCAAATGGATAATAAAATGTTTACAAAAATGTCCCGAAAATTAGCCATGAGTAGATTCATAGCAATAATCGCAGTCTTTC
>CAJQSP010000040.1 GCA_905614375.1 uncultured Dehalococcoidales bacterium
AGCAGCAGGCGATTCTTCGATGATCGCAACTGTAGCTTCCATCGCCTCGATCAGGCCATTGAAATGTACAACCCCGAGAACCTTGTGCTTCGGAATAGAAACAAGGTTCAGCTTTGTGGCAGTAACGGCTGCCAGCGTACCCTCTGAACCGACCATTATCTGAGTGAGATTGAGTGCAGAGGGATCCTGGGTGCGGTCGAGGTTATATCCACCAACCCGGCGGAGAATCTTTGGAAACTTAGATTCGACAAGCCCGGCTGCTCGTGCCGAAATCTCAGTTATTCCACGGTAAATATCGCCTTCGAGACCCTGCTTTGCCAGCAAGCCTTTTAGCGCAGCATCATCACGCATTCCGAAGTTAGTTTGTGAACCGTCAGAAAGCGTTACATCCATTTCCAACACGTGATCTACGGTTTTGCCGTAGATGATCGAGTGTGATCCACACGAGTTGTTACCCATGGCACCACCAATATTGGCGCGGTTTGTTGTGCTGGGATCGGGGGTGAAAAATAGTCCATAAGACTTGAGTTGTCGGTTCAGTTCGTCGATCGTGATTCCGACCTGGGTTCGCACCCATTTTTCTTCCTGGTTAATCTCGATCACATCGTGCATGTACTTCGAAAAGTCCATTACAACGGCGTTATTCACCGTCTGTCCGGAAAGCCCAGTTCCGCCACCACGAGGTAGTACCGATACGCCGTTCTTACCAGCGATTTCAAGAACTGCTTGCACATCGCCCGCATTGCGAGGAATCACAACCCCGACCGGCTCCATCTGATATAGCGAAGCGTCAGTGGAATACATCTGTTTCGAGATTGCATCGAACCGAACTTCGCCATCTACCGATGCTCGTAGATCGGCTTCAAGGTCTTTGGTTGATGAGTTCGTTTTCCAGCCCGAAGAAACGACCACTTTTACTTTTCCGATTCTGCTGCGAGAGCATGTTCGTCTTCTTCATTGTTGGGCAGAATCATAGACATGAGAACGCTACCTGACAGAATTCCAATAATGATTCCGAGTGAAAGGTAGATGTCTCCAAGTTCGCCGAACACGTGGAAATCGTGGAAAGCCTCTTCAATAATCATCTTCAATCCAACGAATCCTAAGATGAGAGCGAGTCCGTACTGTAGGAACCTGAACAATTTGACCATCCCTACAAGTAGGAAGAACAAAGGCCGCATACCGAGAACTGCCATCGCATTCGATGTCCACACGATGAATGGATCGTCGGTGATACCGAACACGGTTGGAATCGAATCGATTGCAAATACAACGTCGGTGGTGCCGAGAACCAGAACTACGAGAAAGAACGGAGTAACCGCTCGAACACCGTTCATCTTCGTGAAGAACTTCGTTCCGTCATATTCATCGCTCACTGGCATGAACCTGCGGAAGATCCTGACGGTGATGTTCTTGCTTGGGTCTACTTCCTGCTCGCCAGCGAAAGCCAACTTGTAGGCGGTGTAGATAAGGAACGCACCGAGTATGAATAGGAACCATGAGAAGGCCGTAATGACCGCAACGCCGATTCCGATAAACACGGCTCGAGCGAGTAACGCTCCGATGATTCCCCACAGAAGACCTTTAGCCTGAAAGTTCTTCGGTAGGTTGAAATAACCAAATATGACGATGAATACAAAGAGGTTATCAATACTAAGCGCACGTTCAGCGACGTACCCAGTGACGTATTCGAGTCCTTGTTGGCTGTTGCCTGCCGTATACACCCAAGCTCCGACGAGACCTGCTACGAGAGTCCAGAAGAGGGTTAGCCAGGCGGCTTCTTTCATTCCTATTTCATGGTTTTTCCGACTGAGAACCAGAAGGTCGAAAACTAGGAGTAGTACTAGAGCAACGTTGAAAATCAGCCAGTCGTTAAAGCTCTCAAGCAACAGAGATACGTCTTTCTACGCCTTGGGCGCAAGTATGAATATAGAGCGCGCGGAAACGGTGACTAAATTAGCACACAGGAATACGAGTCGGTGGAACTTACGTTGATGAAGAAATCGCCTGATGTGATTCCCCTATTACGAAATTTTGCTGATCTTGTAAACCTGCTGGCCACGCGGGGTTTTTACTTTCACATCTTCGCCAATCTTATGACCAAGAATGGCTGATCCGACTGGCGAGACGATCGAAATCTTGCTTGCAAGTGGGTTCGCTTCGTTCGGCTCGACAAGCTGGTACTTGACCGTCTTGTTAGATGAGATCTCAGTGAGTTCGAGTTTGGAACCGATATGAACACGGCCGCTGTCTTGAGACTTCGCATCGATGATCACGGCCACTTTCAGGGTGGCTTCTAACTCTTGGATTTTACCTATAGTCATTCCCTGAGCTTCGCGTGCGGCTTCCAGAGGCGCATTTTCACGTACGTCACCGTCGGCAGCAGCTCGCTGAATGTCTTCAACGATTTTAACTCGCTCTTCGTTCAACGCTGTTAGCTGCTTCGTCATTTCGTTGTAACCGCTTTGGGTCAGACTGATACTTCGTGTGGAGTCGACCATCGAAATGGCTTTTGAAGCTGCGGTTCGTGACTTGCGGAGTCGAAGGTGCTGTGCGAGGTTGACCTCAATGTGCTCCTTTTTCTTAAGGAAAGTGAGGAAAAGCTTCACCGCACTGAGTCGTTCGGTAGCGTCACGAGTTGCGGTCTTAGCACCGAAAATCTCGTTGTACTCACCGATTTCAGAAGGGATGATCGTATCGATCAACCGGGTCGGGCCGACCCAGCGAACAAATTTTGCGATTTCAGGCTGTGCGGCCTTCTTCGTGTCTTTTGGCATCTGGCGGACATATGTCTGAAACGCTTCATTCAGCGATAAAATCGCTTGCTCTTCCTGTGTAGTTTCCGGTGCTTCAGACGTAGTTGCCATGTTTTACCTATTTCTGTGAGAGAAGGTTTTGACCTGTTTCCCCACTTCTGTATTTCAGGAGCGCAATCCTTTAATAATAGTCCTCCAATATTTGAGACCGCAAATAATTCGTTGTAATTTCGTTTGACACCTCTAGTGTCTCGAACTTAAAATCAATCTCTACCCAGCCGTAACAAATCAGACAACATCGCAATTAGGTCACTGAATAGAGACCTCGAAAGCTTCCCACCACTAATATGCCAAAGCGTACCTACCAACCAAAATCCCGACGACGCCAGCGTGTTCACGGGTTCCGATCACGTATGAGCACTAAGGGCGGTCGTGCTGTTCTTGCACGACGCCGAAGCAAGGGCAGGTCACTGCTCACCGTTTAGGTAGTCCAGTCTTTTGTCACTACCCACCAACCAGCGAATTAGACGGCCAGCGGAATTCCGTGCTGTCTTTGCGAGGGGGCATCGTTCATCGAATGAGTTCACGAACGTCGTCGCTAAGCCGAATGATCTGCCTTATTTGAGGGTTGGATTGGCAGTTAGCAAGCGGGTTGGTAACGCAGTAGCGAGAAATCTCGTAAAGCGACGTATCCGTAGCACGTTCACTAAGATGAACGTATTTAAGGGATGGGACGTAGTAGTAATTGCGAAGCCCGGTTCCTCAGATGTTCCGTTCACTGAGCTTGATAGAGCGATCAAAAAAACGATCGAAAGAGTTGGTGTCAGGGTGATCGAGGGTGAGTCAAATCAAAAAAGGACGGTTGTGTAATGCGAAGCGCCCTTCTTATGTTCATTAGGTTCTACAAGTTGGCAATATCGCCGTACTGGCCTGGCCAGTGCCGATATGACCCAACATGTTCTGAGTTCGCAGTAAATGCGATCAAGACTCGTGGTTCGATTCGCGGATCATGGCTTGCACTTGGAAGGATCGGTCGGTGTCATCCCGGTCGATCGCGGGGTTACGATCCCGTCCCGGAAAAACATTTATCTAAATAACGACACCAATTTGGGCTGGTCATGGCAAATCGACAAACGCTAAACCAAACCTTCCTACTACTTCCGGAGGCTCAAAACGCCACCGTCAATAACCGACACGATCCGCAAAACAGAAATCGGACCTATGTCTAAACAAAATCTCTCTGGGAGTCGAAAACGACTTCCACTGATGCTCGCTCTCTTCCTCGTGATGATTGTGGCGATCGCCTGTGTGAATGACCTGACACCTGAAGGCGGGTGGTCGGGGCCTGTCGAGGAAGGCGACAAGCTGTTCGTTGGTAACCGCGATGGCCGTCTCGTTAGATTCAATCCTGAATCGGGCAACCTCGACAGCAGCTGGCGATACCCCGACGGCGATGGTCTTGGCGCCATGTACAGCAACTCCGTTGTTATCGGTGAAAACATTTACAACGTCGGATACACCTGCAATGGCGACAAGTGCGACGGTGAAGTCTTCGGCCTGAGTCTCATTGACGGTTCACCGATTTGGGGTCAGAACGGTCTTGAGCTGAAAACGAAGCTCGTTGGTAGCATCGGCGTATCTGACGAAACAATATTTATCGGGACAAC
>CAJQSP010000041.1 GCA_905614375.1 uncultured Dehalococcoidales bacterium
CAGCTGGAATTAAGCCGGGTGATAAGGTGGCCGTCCCGGCGATGACGTTTGTCGCCACCGCTTCGCCTGTGATCCGCGCCGGAGCAACGCCAGTATTCATCGATGCAGGTGATAACTATCAGCCCGACATCACTAAAACTATAGAACTTGTTAATTCTAGGACTGTACAAGCAGTCGTTGCCACTCATCTATACGGTCAACTATTCGATATCACCCCACTCGCCCAAGCATGCCATGCCAGGGGAGTAACGCTTATAGAAGATGCCGCTCAGGCGATCGGTGCCACTTATAATGGCGCATCTCCCGGCGCTGACTCATTTGCAGCTTCCCTAAGCTTCGACCCCATGAAAGTCGCTGGGGCATTCGGAAGCGGCGGAGCTATCGTCACAAACAACCCCGCTGCAGCCGAACGTATCAAACGACTTCGTTACCACGGACGTAACGAATCACGCTCTTATCAAGAACTCGGCTACAACTCACAGATCGCTTCTGTTCAGGCAGCGATAGTCGGATTCAAACTCGATCACCTTGATGAATGGATAGAACGGCGACAACAGATAGCTCGCCGATACACAGCAGTGCTCGACGAAATTTCATCTGCTACACCGCCGTTAGAAATTCGCGGTGCACGACACGTATTCCACAAATACGTCCTCACCGTCGGAAACGAACGCGACCGTCTTAGAAAACATCTCTCCGACGCCGGTATCGGCACGATGGTTCACTACGCTTCACCGCTACATAAAGAGCCATTGTTCGCTGAATATCTCACTACTGAACCCAACTTTCCCGAGGCTGAGAGACTTTCACGAGAAGCACTATCACTACCGATGTATCCAGAACTAGAAGACTCTGATGTCAACTACATCTGCGATCAGCTAACCATCTTCGATTGGTAGCCGAACTTTAACGATTAGCGGCAAGCCACAAATCAGCTATTTCTCTTACTGCACCCCGACCACCATTCTGAGCTAACTGAAGATTCGCCGCGTCAACTGCGACCTCGTAGGCATCGGAAACTACAACACCTAAACCCGCTGCAACAAGACACTCAACATCGTTGATGTCGTTGCCAACAAACGCCACATCGGCAAGGGTCAACGCCTGCTCACTAGCCCACTTTTTCAAAGTAGGCAATTTATCGTCGACCCCCTGCAAAACCTGTACTTTGAGCTTGGCGCCCCGAACAGTCACCACAGGATTTTTCTCGGTGCTGATTATGACCATTTGAATTCCTGCCTTGTGCAGCATCGATATCCCCATCCCATCCGAACGGTTGCAGACCACCGCTTCCTCCCCGTTTTGCATGACATATACACGGTTGTCGGTAAACACACCGTCGAAATCAAATGCAATTGCCTTGATTCTCGATAGTTCTGTCACATTCGAATTTCTAGAAGCCAATTTCACCACTCACATGCACTAGAAGCCTGAACGACCAATAAAAACTACTTGATCGTGAATCGGAGTCTGCCATATTACCTTCCGGTGTGAGCTTTTACATACAACTGAAACTGCCATAACGAGTTTCGATTTGAACATGCACTAACCGACGAGTTATTGAGACAATCATTCTCGATAGGAATTTTCTTGGAACATCCCATTACTGCGCTGAGCAAAGAATTAAAACTTGGATCGTCTAAGAGTTAGAAAAATAATTCGACAACAAGCTTCCGTTTGATCCAATTCGATCAAATCATGGCGAAGGTTCAACTCGGCATACTCCTGACCGTCGCGGCGCTCGGACCTATGGTCGTGCTCTCAGAGAGCAATTTCGTCGATATCACTTCAACGCCAAAAACGACGTTCCTCACAATACTTGACTTCGAACCCTTCAGGGCGGAATACTAGTCTCCTGGCTTACCTTGGTGCTCAAGTCAACTGAACAAAACCGATTCACCGAATCACTGAGATCAATCAAAGCGAACCGCTCAGTATTTGCGATAGTCGGATCCGTAACAACAGCAACGGTCGTGTCGATAATCTCTACTCTGCTATCGATCACAGCTCACCAAAGCTGGAGGTTTGCAGCACTTAGTGAAAAAACTCAAAATAAGTGGCGTTTACAACCTGGCGTTTTCAGCCTAGGAGTCAGGGAATTTTGGCAGACCGGAGCTTCGGCAAAAAGCGGTCGATCACTACATATATCTAACAGAAATTATTCCATCAGATGATCTCGACAGATAACGCTTGGAAATCCTTACCGATTTACTAAGTCAGTAATCTGAATAGCACCTAGAGTGCGAGTAGCCGTGATAATTTGAACGTAGAACCCTTAATCAATCAATGTCACTAAGCACCGCGATACAAAGAGCCGTTCCGAACATCCCTCGCAGAAGACGGTTGATTTTAGGACTGCTCTTTCAGGCAATCTTGCCCGCTATTTCGCTATACGTTGCGTTGCTGCTCAGGCTCGATCTCGACGAAAGCCGAATCTCGTATTCGGCAATTGCGGCCTGGGCTCCCGTGCTAATCGGCCTGCGGCTTGTAGCACTCGTTTACTTCAACGCCCACACTGGTTTGTGGCGGTACGTGTCAGTGCCCGATCTAATTGCGGTTGCTAAATCCACCACAGCGGCAACCATCGTTTTTGGCATTGTCGGTCTCCTAATAATCGACCCATTTGAAATCCCCAGAAGCGTTTATTTCATCGAATGGGGAGCACACATTTTCCTCGCCGGCGGACTTCGCATGGCTGTACGGGTGGGACGTGAACGGCTCAAAGACGTTGGCGAAGACCAAGCACCGAAACGAAAAATTGTGATTATCGGTGCCGGTGACGCAGGAGCCGCATTTTGCGCCCAGATCCAGTCGACCCCCGAATTTCGACTCGATCCTGTCGCAATTCTCGATGACGACCCTTCGAAAATTGGTCAAAGTCTCATCGGCGTGCCGGTATCTGGCAGCATCGATGCGCTCAAGTTTGTGGTTGAAAAACACGATGTCGATATCGTTGTTATCGCCATTCCGGCGGCGACTACCGCGCAACGTACTCGAATCATTAACCTTTGTCGAGAAGCTCACGTTGAGTTCCGTATCCTTCCTGGAACCGACGAACTGCTCGAAGGAAACGTTTCAATATCTAAGCTCCGACGAGTCGATGTTGCCGACCTCTTGGGTCGACCTGAAACTCACCTCGACGAACCAGTACTTCGAGCAACTTTCACGAACAAAACCGTGATGATTACTGGTGGAGCCGGCACGATCGGTTCTGAGCTTGCTCGACGTGTAATAGCGTTTGAACCATCAACGCTTATCGTTATAGATCGAGCAGAAAATCCGTTGGTACTTCTCGAATATGAACTTCGGGCCGAGATCAAGGAAAACGGGCCCGAGGGTATTAATCTTGTGACCAGAATCTCCGATGTCACAGATCCTGTATCAATTCGAAAAATAATGACCGAGTACGGCGTCGATGTCGTGTTGCACGCGGCTGCTCACAAGCATGTTTATTTAATGGAAGATGCCCCTGCCGACGCTGTGTTCAACAACGTTGGTGGCGTATTAAACGTTGCACGGGCAGCCCAGGAATGTGGCGCTTCCACCTTCGTGCTTGTCTCGACCGACAAAGCAGTTTCACCAACCAGCGTGATGGGTGCAACCAAGAGAATGGCAGAACTGGCAATCCGCGAACTGGGTGCAGGTGAATCGACGCACTTTGCTGCAGTTCGATTTGGAAACGTATTAGGCAGCAGCGGCAGCGTCATACCGATCTTCCAGCAGCAGATCGAATCAGGAGGTCCCGTCACCGTCACCCACCCGGAAGCTGAACGATACTTCATGACCGCTCACGAAGCAGCTGGGCTAATTCTGACGGCAGCCGCAATCGGCGACAATCAAGAAATATACCTGCTTGATATGGGAATACCGGTCAGCATCGATTCATTGGCACGCACCATGATCGAGCTGTCAGGAATGGTTCCAGATAAAGACATCAGCATTGAGTACACGGGTTTAAAGACAGGTGAAAAACTAACCGAAATACTTTCTTCTGATCAGGAAGAACTAGGCGAAACCTCCAACGAAAAACTAATGCTTATTCGGAACACTGGCAATGGCAGTGCATCCCTCGATGAACTCGACGAGTTCGTCACGTCTGTCCGCAACCTGACTGATGCCGAAGCCAAAGCAGGCATTCGCCGGATCGTACCCGACTATAAGATCAATGGCGGCGGCTAGCTACCCTCGGAATTCTGACCACCTGGAAAATCGAGGCTCGCGGCGACATCAGTAGTCGCGGCCAGCATGTTAAGAGGATTTCGAACCTCGTTCAAGTATGCGGTCTCAGTAGATTCGATAAGCCGTGTTGAATTCCGGACAATATAAGCTGTCGAGTATCCGTGATCCACAAGTATTTTTGTCATCTCAGATCTACCGTCTTCTTCAAGTGGAATCTCAATGATTAACGCCTTAATCCGACCACTGCTCAACAGATTCCTGGCGCCCTGTAACACTTTGATATCCGAGCCTTCGACATCGATTTTCACCACATCGATCATCTGAATGTCATTACTGGCGGTGAAATTATCAAGTGAATCTACCGACACTTCATAAACGGTCTCGGATTCACCTTCCTGCTCTGAAGGCACGCCGAGATGGTTTGTTCCGTGATCTCTATTTCGGGTGAACATCGTTGCACCCGAATGATCTGAAATTGCGACATTATGAGAAACAATTTTATGGTTAGCAACGTTTGCGACATTCGTCTCTAAATGATCGAAATTCAAGTCGTCAGCTTCGAATGAATGGACCGTGTGGTAATCAGATCCCAATTGCCCCATGGCAAGAGTAATAACCCCGATATAAGCACCGATATCGATGCTGATTCGTTGCCTTGTGCCGTATTCAGACTCTGTTCCGATAGCTTGGTAAATATTGCGCAATTGCTCGATAACTCCGCTATCGTCGGTGCGAGGCTCACCAGCGGGAGTCGTTATCGCCCTGTCGTAATCCCAAATCCAATAGCTCAGCCCGTATCGATCAACGTGTTGGGTTTTCCCTCGTACCCGGTGCATGAGAATGCGTCTAGCTAGACGGAATCGATGTCTTAATCGCCAATTCACCGTGAACATATTCCTGACATCAATATCCATAAATTATTAGTCATCTGATCTAACCTCAACTTGGCGATCATGTGATCGATAATCACCGAATATCTCGAAAATATCAGTGTAGCTAAACCCAAGTAAGCTGGCAGCATCGGCGCCGTCATGCGCCGAGTCGTTCATTAACGATTCGACGGACACCGGCGGTGTCCACCGAGTAAAATACCTGCCCCACCACGCCAATTGCAGCGGCACTGCGAAAAGCAATGCCGGTATCGAAATCAGTGGTTGCTTCAGTACGGCCGCCTCACATACGCCTTGGACGAAATCACCTGTGCTCAATGTCGGACCAGCGACTGTATATGTCCGCCCCGCAACTCCAACTCTTGCAGCTGCGATCAACGCCACCGCAAGATCATTCGACCAAACAGGGCTGATTCGTCTGGACGGTGCGGGCAGCGCCTTTAGCGATCCACTTAGCAATCTATCGACTAGCAATCCGGCTCTCCCCTGTTCGCTACCGAACACAGATGAAGGTCGCACGATAACCGCATCAAGCCCGCTTGCCACAGACTCGCTAATCAAATCTTCTGCTACAGATTTTGTCGCAGCGTAAGGATCGACAAGGTCTCCATTTCGAAATCCTTCAACATTCACGGTAGAAACATGAACCAGTTTTGCTCCAATTTTAGAAGCGGCATGAATAGCATTTTGGGTTCCACCCACGTTCATCTGTTCAAATTCTTCGTAAGTTGAAGCCGAACCGTGAACAGCAGCAGCCACATGAAAAATCACATCAGCACCGGCGGCACTAGATACAAGTGCCCCCTGATCCAGAACATCTCCCTGTACATGCTCTACACCCTCTGGCAAACAATAAGCGCTTGTTCCACGAGAGTATCCTGTAACCTGAACATTCATGTCGATCAATTTTCGACACAAAGCCGCTCCGACAATTCCAGTGAATCCGGTAACAAATGCGTGCTTGAAGCGCATTGAGGGTTCTGTAACCATTTAATCTCTAGATCTTTCATTGAGAAGATGAACGAAGTAATAGGTGCTAATCCAATGTAGAGGTTAGCGCAGTAGTTGTGGAATTTACCGTTTGGCAAAACGCACGTTTGACCTCATATTCAGCATCGTCGGTTTAATTATTTTTTCCCCCGTGCTACTGATAACCGCCCTCATTGTTCTCTTAACGCTGGGTCGCCCAGTGCTGTACTCGCCCCAACGTGCCGGAAAACGCTCGGGAAATTCGAACTCTCTGATAACAGTTCGAAAATTCCGAAGCATGCGCATAGCGGAGGGTTCCAGTTCACATCACTCCGGAGATGATGATCCTCGAGTCACTACTGTGGGGCGCTGGATGCGAAAGTTCAAACTCGACGAATTACCTCAGCTTTGGAACGTCGTTAAAGGCGACATGAGCTTTGTTGGCCCACGCCCCGAAACGCCCGACTACACCAAGCTCTACACCGAAGAACAATTGGCCATCCTCGAAATACGCCCCGGAATCACCGATTTCGCCTCAATCGAATTCGCCGATCTAGGTTCGATTCTCATTGGCGAAGACCCCGATAAAATCTACTTCGAAAAAGTCTGGTATCGGAAAATGGCGCTCCGTATGAAGTACGTTGAAGAACGCACATTCTGGGTTGATCTCAAATTGATATTTCTCACCTTCGCAACAGTCTTCAACCGGAAAAAGTAATTTGACTACAGCTTCCTGTTGCGAACGAAAGTTAAGCGTTGCAATTGTCATTTCGTCGTTCTTTCCGAACGTTGGAGGCGCACAAGTAACCGCCCATAATTTAGCGCGCCATCTGAAGCAAAACGGGCATCAAGTGGTGATGTTTTCATCATGGAGCAGCTGGCGACAGATCGGTGATCGCAAGGAAGAACTCGGCTATCCATTGATGCCAACCTTCCCCGGTCAGCAACGACTAATGCCAATATTTGGAAAGGGCTATCAGTTCGTCCAAAACCGATATTTCGCATGGATGCAGCGAAAATACAAGTTCGATGTTTGGCAATCGTTCGGCACATACCCATCAGCAGTTTCAGTCGGTGGGTTTACCGTCCCTAGAAACCTCCCGCACGTGATGCGCACCGTCGGCTATGACATTCAAAAAGACCCCGAGGTCGGCTACGGCTACCGCTTCGATCCGAAAATCGAAAGCCTCATCCAAACTTGGTCACCACGCGTCTCGAAAGCTATCGCCCTCAGCGAATCGGTCAAGCCTGATCTACGCGATGTTGGCGTAGCCGATCATCAAATGGAAATCATTCCATGCGGCGTCGATCAAGCTCGATTCGAATCTACAGTTGTCGATCGTGACGCCATACGTAATAAATACGGAATCCCGCTCGACAAATTCGCCTATATTTCGGTCGGCAGAAACCATCCCAAAAAAGGCTTCCTAATACTCGTCGAAGCCCTCGCAGAGATGAAACGTGCGGGAACCATTGGTAACGCTCACGCCGTGTTTGTTGGTTTACGAATGGGCGATCTTCTTCCTCGTGCGGAGGAACTCGGTGTAGCCGAGCACGTGACCCTGATCGAAGAGCTCGGGCACGACTCGAACGACCGTGAATATCGAATCCCAAGTGCGCCGTTAGTCGAGCTATACAAAAGCGTCGATGCCTGCGCCTTCCCATCGCTCATCGAAACCTTTGCCATGATCAACATCGAAGCGATGGCAGCCGGCATCCCGGTAATTTCCACCGACGCCCCCGGTTGCATTGAAACAATCAACGATGAAATCGATGGCCTAATTGCCAAAGCAGGCGATCCCATCGACCTCGCTCGTAAGATGGAACAACTGCAAAATTCTACAGATTTGCAGGCAAAGCTCGGCGCGGCAGGACAGGAATCGGTGAGAAACTTATTCAGTTGGGATGTTGTCGGGCGGCAGTTTGAAGATCTGTATTTGTATCTTACTAGTGGTTCAAATCATAATTCCTGACAAACATCCAGATACGAAAGTTCGCAAATACTAGGCTTGCCAGTATTTTTCAAGGTTAGAACGTAAATGAGTGAGATCGATCCAGAACTGCTCGAACAACGTCTATGGACGCTTGAAGAGCGACGATTTTCCAGCACTCAAATTCAGCTGACTTCCGTTACTGACTTGGGGAAATCTGTCGCGTCAATTCTAGAAATAGGTCCGGGAAGCGGGCATTTTTCTACCATCATGAAGGGGCTTGATTATTCGGTTAAAACTGCCGATATCAAATCTCAAACTAATCCCGACTATCTTGGAGATTTTCGCGAAACCGAAATTCCTGAGAAATTCGATATGGTGGCAGCTTTCGAGATGCTTCAACACCTTCCATACGACGATATACCCGAAACTTTGGCCAAGCTTGCTGACCTATCAGATAAGTACGTGCTCATCTCTGTTCCATCACGGGTTCATCGACTCGAACTATCGATCGAAATTCCCGCTATGCTTGCTCCAAGCCGACTTGGTCTCGGCTGGTTCAGAGGTAAGCATTCGATATCGACCACATGGGAATGCCCACGCGGTAAAGACCGCTCGAAAGAAACCTTTGAAGGTCGTGCAGACTACTGGAATTTCCACTACTGGGAGATCGGTCGCAAAAGCTTCCCTCGTTCACGTTTCCTGGCTGACATCGAATCAACAGGACTCCAAATCCTATGGCACAAGTACAACCCCCGACACACACACCACCTGTTCGTGCTTGCCGAAAAAGTGTCACACTAATGGTGACGCTGGCCCTAACTCGACTCCTACACGGTCGCCTCAAACGGGTGCGCTTTTTGTGGTCGTTCCTAAGGCCAATATATCGCGCCACAATAAGATTTACACCCGGGTTCACTGTTTCGAAACGAATCGGCAAGTACGGTCCCTTTAAGCTCAATCGTCGATTCGCATTTAGTAACTTCGAAGCGTGGGGCGGCAATCACAACCGTGGCTTCGAGGCATGTGTATCGAAGCTGCCCGAGGCATGACTTGCGTGATCGATATAGGCGCCCACATCGGACTCGTATCCCTCCCACTAAGCTCCGTAATCGCCAGTAACGGCTCTGTCATAGCCTTTGAACCAGCCGAAGCAAACGGTGCATATCTCAATGAACACCTTAGATCCAACAAAGTAACGAACGTCAAAGTAGTCACTGATCTTGTCGGCGATAAAGAACTTGAATAAGTTGAATTCTTTGAAAGCGATGATGATTCTGGAATGAATACCATTTCCGAAATTGGCTCACGACGAGGTTACGAAGCGACTCAAAAACGTCAAATCACGCTTGATAACTTCTGCAAAGAAAACGAACTCAATACGGAATTAATTAAGATCGAGACGGAAGGCGCTGAAGTCGGTATTCTCAAAGGGGCGACTGAAACACTTCGCGTCCACCAACCGACGATATATTTAAGCGTCCACCCTCGGCATATCATTGAACTAGATTCAACCGTTGAAGAGCTAGAATAGTTGCTCTTAGAAATCGATTACAAAGTCACTGACATGGATGGCACCGTCGTCCGGTCTCTAGAATTAACCGAATACATCGTTTGTCCCAAATAGCAAAACTAACCTGAAAGACCTCGAATTGATCTCAAACCTGTCGCTTGTACTCCGCCACCTTGGCCCATTTGGGCTGCTCAAGGCGATCTACTTCGCAGTAATCACTCGCATCGCCAAAACCATTGGTGTGAAGACCATGAAGAAAAAGGTTTTCAACTACAAGTTGTATCTAGACACCAGTGATAAAGGTCTATCTCGAACGTTGTTCCTATTCGGCCGACGCGAAATTGACCATTACAAAATGCTTCAGGAAATTCTCGAACCGGGCATGCAAGTCCTCGATATTGGTGCAAACATTGGCTACTACGCCATCATGGAATCACTGGCGATAGGCTCTTCAGGAAATATCACAGCCATCGAACCCATGCTCCCTAACATTCAGATGCTGAAGCGCAACGTTGCCCTCAATAGTGCCAGCAACATCAACGTTATTCACGGAGCTGTGAGCGAGTCGACTGGCACCGGAAAAATGTTCATGTCGACCCACTCGAACCTTCATACGTTCCATCGTGACGGCTCAGCTTTCGACTACCTCGACGCCACTCCCGTCGACGTTCCAACAATGACCCTCCGTGAAGCCGGTGAACGATCAGGTTCACGCGCCGAACTCATCCGAATGGACGTTGAAGGCCATGAAGTCGAAATCCTTGGCCAGCTCGTTGAGCTAGTTAAAGAAGATTTCATGACGCCACGCGTCATATTCGAGACACACCTGAGCCGTTACAAAGAAAGCAACGACTTCGTACCAGTACTTCAGGGACTCTTCGATCTTGGCTATAAAGTCAGAATGGCGGCATCCTCAAGCAAAGCTGGAACAGCGCGATTGAAGGCGCTCGGGTACCCCGGTGGCACGCCGTTCTACAGTGACTTCGGCGAACGGGCTATCTTCCGTGATCTCAGCAACGAACACGCCATCGATCTGATCTGCAACACTGGAGGACTCCGCACCGTCCTGCTGGAGAAAACCGGATGATGAATGAGGACCAATCACAGGTTCTCATACTCGGTACGGAACCGAGAGTCGCTGCACGATCTAGATCTGAATCGTCATCGTTCACGATCTACGGCAGTCCCAGCATCAATGGTGGTGCACCGAAAGCCGAAGACGTTAGCAAGCTATTAACCGATCCGTTCACCAATGCACCCTCCCTCGATGGAGAATTCTTGGTGGTTATTGAAACCCCAGACACCGTGCAAATCGTAAATGATCGATTCTCAGCCCACCCTCTGTTCTATCTCTCTGACGGCGAACAACTGGTCATCTCGTTCTCCTATCACGAATTGTGGAAATGGCTTTCAAAAAACAACCGACTCAAAATCGATCCTTTGGCATTCTACGAATTCCTTCACTTCCAAAGACTCTTCGGTGAAACGACGTTTGACCAAAGGTCCAAAGCACTGACACCGGCATCGATATTGACGTTCAACACTCGAACCCAAAATGTTAAAATAGAACGCTATTGGATTCCAAATTTCGATAAAAGAAATGATGACAAAAGAGCCATAGCAAATGATCTTTCAGAAGCGGTAAAACGCTCTGTCGCAACAAAAACTAGTGATTCAAAAACGCAATCACTCCTGCTTAGTGGAGGGATGGATTCACGAGTTGCTCTGGGCGGATTCAGCCTCGACCAACTCCCCCATTGCGTAACTGTCGGCGAAACCGAAAATAATGAAGTCGATGTAGCCCGGTCACTCGCAAAACTCGTTGGAGCCGATCACTCGTACGTCCAGCGCTCGTCAACTCACTACACAGACATACTGCCCACATCTGTCGCTACGGGTGGCGGAATGTACTCGTTCCAGCATGGACATTTCTTCGATCTAGACATGCCTGAGACCGATTTGATACTTCATGGCCACGGATTCGACTACTTATTTCAGGGGATGTACCTTCCAGCAACACGCAACACATTCTTGGGGTGCCCAACCCGTTCATATTCTCTCGATGTAATCTCTACCGGCTTAATCGGTCAGTACACTCAGGAAGCTAAATACCGACTAAAAGGCATCAACCCACTCGATCTTTTGTCATCCGAAATCGCGGACGAAGCGATGGGGAAAATTGTGTCGGATCTTAATTCAGTTGTTGAACCAATTGCAGTTGCAACCACCGACCCGTACGACCAGTGGGACTATCTCACTACCAGTGCGCCGGGTCGCCACTACACATATCTGAATCTACAGTCAGCCGGAACACTAGCCGAACAGCGAACGATCGCATTCACCAACGATATTTTTGATCTCTACTACTCAACACCAGCGAAGGTAAGACACGGCACGACGCTGCTCGCCTCGACCATCAAACAGCTCAATCCTCGCCTTCTGGAAATTCGCAACGCTAATACGAATATGCGGCCCGATCTTTCGCCAACGCGGCTTACCCTCGAAACGTGGTCACGTGGATTCAAGAGACGATTGGGCATTGCCGGAAGCAACTCCGCCGATCCAAGCACGGAGGATCGATCCTGGCCAACCAGTGATCGATTGCTTAGAAACTCAAGCACCCTACGAGACAAAGCCTCACATCTAGGAAAATCGGAATCAATCGAATCTCTTGGAATATTCGACATGAGGAAAATCCATGCAATCACCGAAATATTCAACTCAGGTAACGAAGCCGTAGCCTCCTCACTTCTATCGTTGATAACAATTGAAACGCTTCTCAACCAATCCTGATTTAAAACGCATTGCGCTGAACTCGTACTTGATACTCTTCAGCGAGTACTGAACATCATGCGAAAATTGCACTCGGATATCTCTTGGTAAAACTTCCTACCTACGCGCACTCTCACGAAGTAACGAAATGAACGTACTTCTCGTATCAAGCAAATACCCGCCTGAATATTCAGGTTCAGGTAACCGCGCCCATGCGACTTCGTTGCGATTGCACGAACGCTTCGGAAACAAAGTGGAAACCATCTGTAGCAGCGTGGAAATAACAGAATCTGAAAACTATGATGTCGACGGAATACCCACAAGCAGGGTCATTTCAAAAAGCCTTCGGAAAATCGATCAGTCGCTAGGCAAAGGACAGTTTCGCCGAATCACCAACGCAGCCGTATACCACGCCGAAGCACGATCAGTTCGCAAGTTGCTCAAGAGTAAAAATTTTGATCTTATTCACGTGTTCGGCTACTCCCCTGCCACTATAGCGGCAGTCAATTGGAGTCGAGATCACTCGATACCGCTGATGCTCGAGATCGTTAACAACGTAATAACTCCCTATCAGTACCTTCCCGGAACACGTCGATTTCGCTCGTACGATCTGTCGAAACAAGC
Source organism: uncultured Dehalococcoidales bacterium (assembly GCA_905614375.1). The sequence goes on from CAJQSP010000041.1 coordinate 12,879, forward strand.
CGTGATCGTAGCTATCAGCAAACACCTCGCCGAACTCAGTGAATCGGTGGGACTAACTACAAACGTCTGGACTCGCCCAAACCCAGTCGATACCTCACGCTTCTATCCTGTGTCCGCAGAATCACGTGCGAACACGATCACTCAGCAATTTGGTTTCAATGAAACTGACAAAGTAATTGTTTACGTCGCAAAGTTCATGAAACAGAAGAATCATGAATTCCTAGTCGATGTCATGACCCATCTACCAGAACATTTCAAACTCGTTCTTGCAGGCCCGACGATAACTTCGGGCGAACTCGACCCCGGTATGACAGCAGCTCAACTTCCCGAATTTCTGGCACGTATCGAGGCTAAAAACCTCACTCCCCGAGTCAAAGTAGTTGCCGATTTCGTCGATACAGCGGAATATCTCAAAGGTGCCGATGTTTTCTGTTTTCCTGCGGAAAACGAAGCTATGGGAACTCCCCTTCTCGAAGCTCTTGCCAGTGGAACGCCAACGATAGCGAACATGAACGAACCTAGCTTTGCAGAGTGGGTCACAGACAACGGAAACGGTTTTTTAGCAGAACTTGATGCTCCCAAATGGGCATCTGCAGTAGAATTAGCTGCTGGATTCAACGAAGCTAGGAACAACGAAATTTCCACAATGATCAAAGCACGGGTTTCTAGCGAAGTGATCGACGATCAGTACTTCCAGCTAATGACAAAATTGGTCAGTTCAACTTCTGACAATGTAGTGGACGTAGCTGAGGTTCTGTCGTCGTGATTACGAAAACTGGACTTAATAAGGTCCAGTAAAATCACCTTTCAGATAAATAACTTGGTGATAGCGGCACGTCACTGTCGGGTGGTGAACGCCAACGCCTATCGATAGCGCGAGAACTGTGCTGGAAATCAGAATTTCTGATCCTCGATGAAGCAACAAATTGATATGAAGCAAGGAGTTGCTTCAATAGTCGACTGGTATATGGAAAACCGTGAATGGGCGAAAGATATTTTGTTATAACGTCGTGCCTAGCGGACTTAATACTAGAGGGAATTGTTCTTGAAGACTCCGAGTAACGTTACTGTCATAGGGCTTGGGTATGTTGGGCTACCGCTCGCGCTGGCGTTTGCTGCTGAGCTACCAACGACCGGATTTGACGACGATTCAGCGCGTATCGAACAGTTGCTTGCTGGGAATGACCGAAATCAAGAAGTTGGTCAGGAAGTAATCACCTCGTCATCGCTGACCTTCACTGCTGATGAAAATATGGTCACCACCGCTGATTTTATTGTCGTCACAGTTCCTACTCCTGTAACTGAAGATTTCCAGCCCGACTTGAGTTTGCTTGAGTCTGCCAGTTCAATGATAGGTAGGTGTCTTCGCGATCGATCCGATGGCGAGTCGGCACCCATAATTGTGTTCGAGTCGACTACGTATCCTGGCTGCACGGAAGAGTTTTGTGGTCCGATTATCGAGCGTGAATCTGGATTGACATCTGGTGAAGGATTCATACTTGCGTACTCTCCTGAGCGTACAAATTTTGGCGATATCGAACATACACTCGAAACGGTTATAAAGGTCGTGTCGGCACAAACCGTTGAAGCTGCTGAAGTTGTTAGTTCCGTGTACGGGCGTATCGCCAAAGCCGGTGTTCACATGGCTCCAGATATAAAAACCGCCGAAGCCTCAAAAATTATCGAGAATGTCCAACGTGACTTGAATATAGCTCTCTTCAACGAAACTGCGATGATTTTCGATCGAATGGGAATCAACTCTTCAGATGTGTTTGAAGCTGCAGGCACGAAATGGAATTTTCACCAGTATCAACCTGGACTCGTGGGCGGGCACTGTATTCCGGTCGACCCTTACTATCTGACGTACGCCGCCGAAGGAGTTGGGTACGACGCTAATATGATTCTTGCCGGGCGATCGGTTAACGAAGGAATGGTGGACTGGATTATTTTGAAGGTTCAGGAATTGGTCAGTAGTGTCAGTAAGGAACCGAGTAATACGAACGTATTGATACTTGGTCAAACATTTAAGAGTGACGTTGCAGATTTTCGAAATAGCAAAGCGGCTGATCTCGCCAACGCTATTTCGAGTTCGTTTGGAACTGTCACGACATTTGATCCGTACGGCGAGAGTAATGAAGCTAATCTAGATCCGTTCGGTAGTTCGGCAAAATTTGATGTTGTGGTGGTGGCTGTAGGTCATTCACATTTCATAGATTCGATTCAATCGATAGTTGATTTAATATCAACTGGTGGAGTGTTAGTCGATTTAACGGGACGAGTGGATGGAGTGGATATTATCGATTCCAAAGTCTTATTTTGGAAGTTGTAGTCAGAGGGTTATTAGTTGACTGATATCGGTGTAATTGGTGATGCAGGCTACGTCGGACTTGTTAGTGGAGTTGCTTTAGACGGATCGATCACCGATTCGTTATTAACAACTCGGGCTGGGGGATTTGGCGATGAACACGCATTGCTCGAGCTTTTGACTCTTCTGGAATTCGGTCACAACGTGTAGTCTTCCGGTCTAAATCTAACGTCCGCTTTTCACACTTACGCTCGTCGCTGACTGAGAGACGAATGACCAGTCCCAACACTCAACTTCCAGTTCTGCTAATTACACTTGGTGATCCGGCCGGAGTGGGACCTGAAGTAACGATTAAAGGTGTCGTTGAAGAAGCGGTGCTTGGTCGAGTTGTTCCTGTGATCGTCGGTGACGTTCGAGTTGTTTCGTCGGCTGCCGGTAAATGGGCTCAGGGATTTTCGGTAAAGAAAGTAGAAAATCCGCGACAGGCTAAAGCCGGACCCAAAGTCATCAACGTCCTTGACATCGGTAACTGTGCACCGGCGCAGTTCAAGATCGGTGAGGTAGCGGCTTACACAGGTAACGCTGCATATGAATACGTCGTTCGAGCGGCAGAGCTCTGTCTGGCTGGAGAAGCGGACGGAATCGTGACTGCCCCGCTAAATAAGAAAGCCATGGTGATGGCAGGACATGAGTTCGATGGTCATACCGGATTACTTGCCCATTTGTGTAACGTAGACACTCAGTACATGATTCTTGGGTCGCCGAAACTGAGGGTCATTCACCTAACTACACACCTCTCACTTGTTGATGCATTGAAGCTGGTGAAGACCGATCGAATTGTGAAGTGCACCCGGGCTGCGAACGATCATGCGAAACAGCTTGGGTTTGCCAATCCACGAATTGCAGTGTGCGGAGTGAATCCACATTCAGGCGATGGCGGGCTGTTTGGTATTGAAGAGGCAGAGGAGATTGCTCCTGCGATCGAGATTCTTCGTGCCGAGGGCATTGATGCTGACGGTCCGTTATCACCTGATTCAGCTTACCGAATCGCCTATGAGGGTGGATATGACATCGTAGTTGCGATGTACCACGATCAGGGTCATATCCCTATGAAGCTATCGGCTTTTGAATCCGGGGTAAATATCACGCATGGCTTGCCGATAATTCGTACTTCGGTCGATCATGGAACTGCGTTTGATATTGCATGGCAAGGGACGGCGAGTCACAAGAACATGCTGGCTGCCATCGATTACGCTTACCTTCTGATGACCGGATCAGGAAGTTCTTGACCTGTTAAAGCAACCACAAGTAGTGTTTTTCAACCACATACTGAGTCTGCTCTGGTCTGTGTGTCAGCGGTAGGAGAGAGTTGAAATTCGTCTGGTTAAAACTTTCCTAAGCATTCCGGTTTATCCTCGGCCCGCGATAGCGGAATACGACGTGTGAATTTCTTATTTAGTCCATAAGAACCGATATACATCTGGTGTGGTCGAGGGATACCTCCCAGATAAAAATAGACGACAGCCAGTTCTTAGTTCGATAGGAACTGGCTGTCGTCTATTTTTCAGACTCGAACTCTACGTTTTGTAAATTACCGACTTACTGCTTGAGAGAAGGCATGTCTGGTGCAGGTCGAATTCCGACTGTGCCCATTTCTTGGTGAACGATGCTCATGGCTTGGTGATGTGGAATACCATCATCACGTAGCTGCTGGTATCGAGTCTCGTCGATCTGAGATCGATCAAGAAATCCTCTTATATCGTATCGTTCGGTATCTTCGAGAGGAAGTTTATCTTCATCAATCATAAGTTCAAGCGGGTATTCCTTCTCAACCATTGGGAGTCGGATGACCTTGTTATGACGTGCCGACTCGTACATTGCCATCATTACTTCGACGGTATCCCTAGCAATACGACCTGATCCTCGGCTCTCTTTGCCGGTTTCGATCCACTCAATAAGTTCGCGTGTCTGTGCGCCGTTGGTGTTTCCACCGATTGCCTGATCACCTTCTTTAAGACCGAGGTCTACGTTCTTCCAGCCGCCGGTGTCAGCATTGAATAATTTAAGCACGGTTTCAGTAACGTGCAGCATACCTTCGGTTCCTCTTATGAAGAACTTGCCGGCGTCGGAGTTACGATCCCAAAGGTCAGACTGAATGAAAAACTGAAGGCTTCCTCCGAAGTGGATTAGACCCATGCAAGCGTCTTCGATTGCTGTGTCGCGTTCGAACTTGTTAGTACGACGCTCAACTGCTCCCATTACCCACTCAGCGATTGGGTCGCCAAGGATGTAGCGTGCACCGTCGATAGAGTGAGTACCCCAGTTCGCTAGACCCTCTTTGACTCGAAGGTCGGCTCGAAGTGGAATTCCAATTGCACCGTCTTCAACGAGCTCTTTCGCCTTCTCCCAACCGGGAGTGAATCGTCGCTGGTGAGAAATGGCGAGTTTTACGCCGTTAGCTTCACAAACATCGACCATCGCGTCGGCGCGTCCCATGCCGATTGCCATTGGTTTTTCGCAGATGATTCCTTTTACGGAAGGCCCGGCAGCGACTTCCGCTGTAACGGTGTCGTGGAGCAGATGCCACACACAAACGCTCACGATGTCGGGTTGTGCTTTCTCGAGCATTTCGGCAACTGTGGCGTAACCCTGAGGAATTCCGTATTCGCTCATATACATGTTGCGAGCCGCTTTAAGCGGGTCTGCTACGGCTACGACATCGACGTTGTCGAGTCGTTCGTAGCCCTGCATGTGTGCTTGCCCGATGGATCCGCAACCAACAATTGCGGCTTTGTATTGTTTCGACATTAACTAAGATCCTGCGCCTGTATTGGCTTCTGACTGAAAGTATATTTCGTGCGGCAGTCTACGCCAAATTTTGAATCGAGCACGGTTCAAGCAGGTCGATTATTGAGCGGGATCACCGAGGTCTAGACGAAGAAGGCTGGGAGACTGTCTGCGGTACCGAGGATGAACATTGATCCTAGAACGAGACTGAATACAGCGATCACGATACCGAGGGCAGTGTGGAACTTGTGATGCCGATCGGTCCTAAGAAGACCAGCGGTTGTGGCGATAGCGATCAGGGTGTTTGAGACGACGAGACCGACGACAAACGCGATCAATAGAAAGCTCCCGGTCAGAGCAGAGGTAGCCCCCGCAGCGGCGGCAAGGAGTAACGCTTGACTACCGGTTTCTGCTCCGATGCCGTGTACGATACCGATCGACACCGATGCACTCGAGCCGTATTCGCGCGGAGCGGTATCGGTTGTTTTTTTGTTGTCTATCGAGTTCTTTGGATTGATCTTACGGTAGGCGGATTTCCAGATATCGAAGATGATCATCCAGCGACTTCGCATCACAAGGCGGCCATTGTTACGGGACATTGACCAGATGAGCCATATACCTAGCAGCAGGAGAGTTACTCCGACTACTGATTCCATATAACCGTCGACCCTCTCAGGTAAGAGCGTGCCAAACCATATTGCAAGCAGCCCTAGGACGATGACAACAGCTGCGTGCCCGAGTGCATAGAGCGTGCCCATTAATAGGCTACGTCTGTGGTTAATTTGAGAGCTGGTGACATCGGAGATCGCAGCGATGTGATCCCAGTCAATGCCGTGGCGCAGACCTAGCCCGAGGCCGGTTCCGAGAAGCGCAATGCTAATTTCAGTCGACAATCAATGCTCCAGCGAGTTTAATCACAGAATGTGGGGATTGATCGAAATCTGAGACGATCACGACCGAGAAAGAACACTAAGTGCAATCAACCGCACATGCAAACTTTTGCATATAGGTATTGATGGTCTTTGGTATGGATTTGAGTGGACTGTCTACAGGTGATCCCCGGCGACTATTCGTCGGTTGTTTGATCCGCTTTGAAGTATGAAAATACATGGTGATAGTCGACATATCGGTTACATAAGCTCGTCCCCGGGTCCGGCCGGTCTCGATACGCTAGTCTGCGTTCAAACCTGCTCACGGCTGCCTATAATCCAGAGCTATTCACGAGATAATGGTTCGCTATCTAAAAAACCTAAAAAGAATTAGCTAAATGAAACAAGCTTTGATGGTCGTCGGCGGATGGCCGGGGCACACGCCCGAAAAGAGTGCAGATGTGTTCACTCCGCTGCTCGAAGATGCTGGATTCAACGTACGGCGCGAGACGTCCCTCGACGCCTATCTTGACGCTGATTTGATGGATACGCTCGACCTTATCGTACCGATATGGACGCAGGGTGAGATAACGAAGGATCAGCTTGAGGCGCTGATGGGCGCTGGGCACTCTGGCGTTGGAATTGCCGGTTGGCACGGCTGTATGGCAGATTCGTTTAGATTTGAAACTCCGTACCAGTTCATGATCGGTGGTCAGTGGGTCGCACACCCAGGCGGAGTGATCGACTATGAAGTGAACATCACGAATCACGATGATCCGATCACGCATGGGATGTCTGATTTCGAGATGCACTCTGAGCAGTACTACATGCACGTAGACCCTTCGAATGAAGTGCTTGCGACGACAACTTTCGCGGGGGATCAGGTGGGACAGTATTGGATCAAGGATGTCGAGATGCCAGTGTATTGGAAGCGAACTTGGGGTAGTGGGCGAATTTTTTACGGATCGGTTGGACACGTTTTCGGAGATTTTGATGTGCCTGAAGCGCGAGAAATCATGCGAAGGGGAATGTTGTGGGCAGCACGATGAAACGACAACGCGTTGGTGTGATTGGGTGCGGGGTGATCAGCGGGATTTATTTCCATAACTTGACTCAGTTTGACGCTGTCGAAGTGGTTTCATGTGCTGATCTGAATCCAGCAGCTTCACAGGTAGTCGTAGATAAATATCCGTCGATCAAGGCGGTTTCGACCGAGCAAATGCTTGCTGATTCTTCGATAGATATAGTGCTCAATCTAACGCAACCGCAGTTTCACTTCGACGTGATGAAGGCCGGGATTACAGCTGGTAAACACGTTTATGGTGAGAAGCCATTGAGCGTTTCATTCGACGATTCGGTCGAGATACTGAGGCTTGCGGATGAGGCGGGTGTTCGGGTCGGCTGTGCGCCGGATACATTTTTAGGAGCTGGTATTCAGACCTGCCGAGAAATGATCGATCAAGGTGCGATTGGTCAGCCGATTGGAGCGACAGCGTTTTTCACGACGCCGGGTCACGAACGATGGCATCCAGCGCCAGAGTTTTATTACAAAATTGGCGGTGGTCCGATGCTAGACATGGGGCCGTACTACATGACGGCTCTTGTGAATTTGATGGGCCCTGCTAAATCGGTTTCAGGATCTGCTCGTATCACGTATCCGCAGCGGACTATTACCAGTGAGCCGAAGACCGGAACGAAAATCGACGTCGAGATCCCGACGCATGTTAGTGGAACCGTCGATTTTGCCAACGGAGCAGTTGCTACGGTCATGATGAGCTTCGATGTTTGGGGCGCACGGCTTCCGTTCATTGAGATCTATGGTAGTGAAGGATCATTGTCGGTTCCAGATCCGAACAATTTTGGCGATCGGGTACAAATCCTTACTCGGGATACTGAGGACTGGAAAGACGTTCCGTATTCAAGGCCGTTCTCGGAAAACTCTCGCGGTCTTGGTGTTGCCGATATGGCAGCGAGTATTTCTGCAGGAGAGCCGCATCGGGCGAACGGTGTAATGGCGTCGCATGTGTTGGAAACATTGCACGCGTTTGATCGAAGTTCAGATTCTGGTATGCGAATAGACTTAACAACGACCTGTGAGCGCCCTTCACTGCTTCCGATGGATGCGTTGGAGTTCGGGAAATAGCGAACTGCTATCACAGAGATTGTATTAAGCGTACTGACCCCAAATGCCTAAGTTTAATTGGGTATTTGGGGGACCGAACGTGGGAGTCGAACCCGCAGCAAGTCTAATTTTTAAAGATTTCTGAAACCTTCATTTTGGATGGGGTTCGTTACCTCTTTTCTCGTTTATCGTGGGAATGAGGCCGATGAATGTGTTTCGGATCTCGATAATGCCGGCAGAGTGCCGTTGAGTTAGGGCACTGGCATCAGACGGGGGATTTATTCATATATGGATGCTATCTTGCGAAAAAACACACAGCACTCGGGCACCTAAGACGGGGTTAGTTCGGGAGTTTGTCATTCCATTATCGGATCGCTGCAAATCAAAAATAGAGGATACCTGCATAAGTGACATAGAGCACTATTTCGATTCCGACCCGGCCCCCAATTTGGTGTCCCATTGATAAGTTGTTAAATCTTCGAACCAGTTGCCTAGAGCCTTGATAAGTTCGTTTGTGGCTGAGGCGTCAAGTGGAGTCTCAGGTACATTTCGGCCTGGAACTGGATCTCCTACCAGTACCATTTGTGGCTGAGAAACATCCGGGTCGGATTCTGCAATTTTTTCGCGGATCACCTCGGAATCCGTCCTACCGAACATCGTTGTAATCTTATTATCAATTTTGATTGGAATACGGGTTCTAATTTTGAGGTAAGTCGACTTCGTAAATCGGTTATTAGTTGCTGGATTCCTTAGAACAGATTTCAGATGTTTCCGAACTCGTACAACCGCGGGGAGTTGCTCGAGACCCGCTGAATTCCGTAAGTTGAATCGAAGAGACCGTGAAGACGACTCGGACATCGGTTCTGCAGCGGGCATATTCCAGGCGTCAGTGTGTAGGTCATAAATTTCTCGCCACGTTTTTTGAGGTTCGTCAACAAGATTATATGTGCCATTTTCCGGTGCGTTCTTCAGCAGAAATACGACAGCGTCACAAAGACGGTTGACTGATACCGCGTTTGATAATAAGTCGCCGTCAAATGGCAGGGAGAAACTAGGGGCAGATACGTCTTGAAAGATCATCTGAGAAGCGTTCTGACCTGCGCCGTACACATGCCCTATCCGGAGAGAGTAAAACGAAGACTTGCCGCCCCCTGATGCGCGAGATGTCTCCTTTTCTGAAGCTAGCTTGCTTGCTCCATAAACGGAGTCGGGCTTTGGCCGTTCAAAGTCCATTTTTTCTGCAGTGAATAGTGGGGGGTGAACAGCGACGGTGCTGGCGTTGATGATCATACTTGCAGTTTGAATCCTCGCCAAACAGCGTACTAGATTCAGATTATTTTCTATCGCAGATGGTGTACCTCCCGCGAAAGCAAGATTGACTATGATCTTGCAATCACCTATTAGTGAATTGGCGCTTTGTTCGTCTATGATCGATCCAATACGAACCTCTAAAGATTCATCGGGTAAGAATCGAACAGCCATCCTGTCTCTTATTACGGCCACAGGTCGATATGCTTCCTCTTCTGAAAGTCTATTCACGAGACTTCGGCCAACGCGCCCGGCAGCACCTATGACTGCGACGTTAGTAATTGTCATTTAAAGTTCCCTCACGCCGTGTGTCAGTACCGTTTCGATAAATTCGGTGGTCAAAACTGCTTGATCGGCAGAACTACTGGTGGGCTGTCCTAATTGGCACTGTTTCATAAATTCTAACCAGTGATGGCTAACGGCGGCATACCCACTTTTTGCAGAGTTGACATTCACATCCAAATTACAAATCACCTTGTCGTCCGTTGATTTCAGGATCACAGGGGAGGTCGGATAATTTCCAACCTCCAAGATCCCTTGTTCACATTCGATTCTCATTCCACGCTTGATTTCTCTCGAACGGAGCAATCTCACGGCAAATTCGAACGTATCTCCGAAATCGTTGGTTACAACTCCTACGGCTTTTATGTCGGTATCAATTCCGTCTATGCCATACAGTTTTGCGTTCCGCACCTCAACACCAGTTGCATCCGAGAGGAAAAGTGCATTATCGATCAGGTGCCAACCCGTCTCTTCAAGGAAACCACCAGTTCCTGAGGCAGGATCAATTAGCCTAGATACCCAGGCGTCTCCATCAATGCCAGATCTTTGAGAAACATCAGTGTCTGCCGCCCAGATCCGCTTAATTGACCCGAGGACACGCGAACGAAGAATTCTGCGTGCAACAATGGTTCCGTGGTATCCCCGGCGTTGAGCCATCACACCTACCTTAACCCCAGATTCCTGTGCTTTATGGAGAATTTCGACGTGCGAGGTGATCGACCTAGCAAAGGGCTTTTCAACTAATACATTCCAACCTCGTTGAAAGACGATATCCAATGCATCGGTTCGGGCACTAACCGGTATTGTCAAAACAACGGCGTCGACTTCAGAGCACTCATTCATATCTTCAAAAGATGGAATTGAATATTGATCCGCTACCGATCGCGCTTTCGCTCCGTCTAGATCGCAGAGCCATTCAACGGAAAAATTGCGCATGGCTGAAAGTACCGGCAAGTGCAGTATGGCTCCTGCGTTGCCTGCCCCAACGATTCCGACTCTAAAAAGTCCGCTGTTAAAGTTATTTTGACTCAAAGAAAAAGTCCATATCAAAAGATTGTTTCAGATTAGTTTTGAACACATCGCCATCCGGGCGTATCTATCGGTCTAGGCGTGTTTCGGGTTATTTGCATCGACGAGTAAACCCACTACACGAACATCGCGATCGAACTGATCCGGGTCAAAATACGTTTCAGCAACTACCTCATTCCAAAACACCTTTTGGGAGTTCCCAAGCGACGCCTGATAGGCATCGTTCCATTTTTCTTCAATCTGAATCGTCGCTGCCGGAGTCGCAAACAGGCCTTTTTCGTCGAATGTATCTCTGGGGGAATACAGCTTCATGCTAAATCCATCATAGATTACGTACCCGTCCGTGCCAGTGATCTCAAATTTTGCTTTTAGCGGAGAAGCGTAGCTGGTCCATATATTCACAATTAATCCATCGTCCCAGATCAGTTGGGCGTTTCCTGTGTCATCCACAGAATTACCTGCATAATTCGAAGTTCTGACTGTCATTTCAGTAGGATTGCCGAAACGCTCCGTCACCCATTGCACGTAATGAATTCCGACGGTGTAGATCGATCCACCCAGTGGGTTTTCGGTTCGCCAATTATTGTCCCAGTCGTCCCTGAACGCACCACCGTGGTTGGTTTCGAAAGATGCGTGAATTGGTTTACCAATCGCACCACTATCAAGAACTTTGGTAAGAGTATGTGCCACCGGGTTGAAGTTGAAGTTGAAATTAATTTTGATCCGAGATTTCCTATCATCGGAAATATTGAGCAACTGACCAATGTCGGATCGACTTTCGACGGCTGGCTTTTCTAGCAAGATATAGCCCGGGTAATCAACCAGTGCCTCTAACTGGACGAAGTGCGCAGCAGTTGGCGATGCAATGATGATTACATCAGACTCGTGACACACACTCAGATCGTCAGTGATTGGCACATTTGCGTAATCAGTTGACTCGAATTTCCCTATATTGGGGTGATATGCGTGCTGCAGATGGATCGAAGACGTGTCACTGATTAATTTGATGTGACGTGCTGCCTGCCCACGTACGCCAAGAACCGCTACTGTGAGACGCTGCTGGGAGTCATTTACAGCGGACATCGATCACACGGATTCAGCTCAGAACGTCGCATATTTTCGTGGAGCTCACGGTACCGAGTATATCGTTCACCGTTCCAGATTTCGGAAATACTTTGTTCATTTGCATTGCCAACCTTAAGAAGTGACTTGTAATCAAAGTCGCACGGATTACAAGTGCCATCCCACCAAACGTACATTCTCGAGTAAAGAATGCTGCAAACTTCTTTTCGATTGAAGCGTGGATTATTGTACGAATCCCAACGCATGATATTCGGCACGACTGTTACTTCATCGACAAGCTTAGACCAGAATTGCTGCATTTCCACAGGATCTTGATCTGGGACCACGGCAACGCCAGATATTCGAGTTGTGGTTGGACTGTTCGGGTAATCGGCTGTACGGATTTGATTGAACAACTTGACGTTGGCTAACACCTCGTCGAACTTACCTTTGACACGAATTTTCTCGTATGACTCAGCTGTTATGGCATCAACTGAGAAGGTTACGTTTGACACCTCGGAACTGAGAATGTCATGAATGAGCTTCTCGTTTAGCCGGGTAGCGTTTGTGTTGATTTTGGTGTCAAAGAAGCCCTTGGAACTGACGTAGTGAAGCATTTCACCGAATCGCTTGTGGAGTGTGGGCTCTCCTCTCGACGCCATCGTTATAGCCTGGCAACCATTGTCCGCTGCTTGGTCTACCACAGATGTAAACAATTCCCATGACATGAGTCCCATGAAAGATTTATCGAGTGTGAATGTCTCATCAACCTGAAAGCACATTACACAGCGTAAATTGCATACCGAAGTTGGCTCGATTAGCAAGTAGGTTGGAAAGTCCGAAACCTTCTTGGTTTTGGGAAACATTCTGAACTTATAGCGGTGGACTAAATAATCGATCCAGTTGGATTCATCATGTTTATCCAACCAGTGTAGTTCTTGAAGTGTAATGTCGTATTGCTCTGAATCGGCTTCAACAATGGCCGCAACTTGACCCTGTAACACAGTATTTTTTAGGGCGTGCAGAACCTTGACATCCTCGGAGGACATTGAACCACGGTCTTTGATTCTAGCGTTGAGTAAACTCTCTAGACGGGTGGTGATAAGCGATCGCTGGTCAACCCCGCCAGATAAGAATTCGATTATTTTTGCCATTAGGGGATTAGAGTGTCTCGGGTATTTCTACCCCAATATTAGTTAATCTGGGATCGTGTCGATTTTTTTGGAAAATCGGTTAGCGTAACCCACAAATTATATGGTACGGGTATCCCGAAATATCATGCGTTCTGGAGTTCGAACCGTTCGGGTGAAACATGACAGTGTGCATGGGGCGATTTCAGACACTTCGTTCTTATCCCTTTGCAGGGTGCTGCCCAGTCCCGATTACCAGCATGGTCTAGTGACCAGTTCGAATGAATCCTCTACGGAAATGATTCTGACCATGAGATGCTCTAGGTTCCTCGGCTTGCGCCTTGTTAGCATCGTGTCCTCACGGCTGTCCCGATCAAAATATGTATCGAGACGCTCTGGGGGTTCAGCGAGAGAGAATTGCTTCAATCTGCCTAGGCTTAGGGTCACAACCCCAAGTACTTCTAGCCATTCCTGCGTTGCCTGAGCTTGGTCCAGGTGAACCTTATTGAACTAGGAATTATGGTACCGAAGGTGGGAGTCGAACCCACACGGGTGTTACCCCAATGGATTTTGAATCCATCGCGTCTGCCATTCCGCCACTCCGGCTTTGGGTTACTCGGCTTTCGAGCGTATAGAACGCCCAATGCGAGTTGCGGACTATCTATATTAGCGAGGAATCTGCGCTAGTACATGGCTTTCGGGCTGTTCTTTTGTTTTCGATCGACCTATGTGTTGTTTTAAAGGCGGAGTATTAGTCGCCGTGCTAGCCTCTGGGTATGACAGATAGCAGTGTCGATAACACAGAGCGATCGCTTGAACTTTCTCGTCCGCTTGCGGTTTTAGACGTGCAATCAACAGGGCTCGATTCTTCGAACGCGAGGATCGTTAAACTGTCTGTTTTGAAAGTCTATCCTGACGGTTCAGAACACGCAAAATCAGTGCTCGTGAATCCTGAGATTCCTATTCCGCCGGGAGCTACACAAGTGCACGGTATTTCTGATTTGGACGTGATGGATATGCCGATGTTTCGGGCATATGCACGTGCGTTAGCCGATCATCTTAAAAATTGTGATATCGCTGGGTTTGGGATCGAACGGTTTGGACTCCCATTACTTCAAGCTGAGTTTGAACGTAACGACGTTGAGTTCGAGATATCCGGTCGGACAGTCGTAGATGCGATGACCATTTTTCACCGGCTTGAACCTCGTAACTTGGCTTCTGCATATTCGAAATTTGTCGGTGGGAGCAAGTCCGATGCGGTTGATGAAGTTCAGGGCGCTCGCAACGTTTACTCCATCATACAGGGGGAAGTGAGCAGTTCGAGATCTGTTCCAGTCATACCAACCGCTCTGGCCGCGTGGGCGAAGGGAATCGATGACACCGCCATAGATGGTGAAGGAAAGTTTGTGTGGAGTGAAGAAGGCGATGTACTCGTTAATTTCGGCAAGCATCGTGGTGAGCGTTTGATTGATGTGGTCGGAAATGATCTTCCATACCTCAAGTGGGTTGCTGGATCAGATGACTTCGACGTTGGAGTTCGTAAGATCGCTGAATCGGCTGTCGTTGGTGAACTTCCAAAACGCTCGGGTAATGAAGACTCGATGGACTAGAACGGTCGATTTTCTTGCGGTTCTGATAATTGAGGCGGAGCGCCATCGGATCGCAGCACGGCGTCGCCAGTAAATGTGATTTCGACGCAAGGCATGCCGTTGAAAATCCGTTTGGCAATGATGAAAGGTCCCCACCAAGGGAGTCGTAGCATTCTGTTTATTTTTACAGCACCGAGCAGGATATTAAATTTTGTTCGAGGGAATCCGGGTCGAAGTGCCCAGTGCTCGATAAACGCGAAAATCTTGGGTAGTTTTTCGTTTAACTTACGAACTACTAGTGCTTCGGCGGGGATGTCGAACCACGGTTCAAACTCGACTGAGTGAACTGTGACCTTCGCGTTACGAGACATGCTGGCAACCCAGTCTCGCTTCCCTGGGTAACCCGAAAGAATGAGCTTATTAACGCCGTTTTCTTGAATCCAAACGTACGTCGTTTCGATGGTTCTGGGGGAGCCGTTTTTTTGGGTGAGCGTAGTGCGGATGTAGAAGCTGTCGGAGAGGATTTTCTGCAGTTGGATGGGTAGTGATGGTGCGGACATATATCCGATGTTAGCTGTCCCCATCGAACACGGCGATAGCCTCGGGGTTGATATGGATCGCACCTGGACCGTTTGTGATAACGAGCGTGGCGGAACCATTTTCTACGCGGTGTTCGAGAGTTGCGGTGTCACCGTCTTTCACAGTCCCCTTGCTTCCGCCATCAATTGTCACGTCGCCGTTGTGAGTTGTACCCGACACCGTCACATTTGAACCGTCTTGCAAACGCACTGCAACGTCACCATTTGTGGTGGCAATCGAGTTATTTCCGACGTCTATCACGCTATCTACCCATACGTGGGCGTTTGTAGTTGTGATGTTCATCTTGCCATCGATCGACTGCGCGATTACTTCGGAATTCGTTGTGCTGAGATCGTAGTCACCCGATGAGTTCATTACTGAAATCTTTCCATCGGTGGTTGTTAGTGAGGCAGTCGAGAGCGTTGCGGAGTCGATGCTGATGGGGCGATTCGTTGTTCGCACGACGAGATGTACGCCTACTGGTATCCCGAGATCGATTATCGAGTTAGCAGACTTAGATCCGCTTCCGCCGATCTTGGCTGAGATCACAAAATGATTGCTTGGTTCGGGTGTGAAGCTTCGGGTGTAGAAGTCGATAAACTCACCGTTATAGAAAGTCGTTTTTAGATCGAGTTTGTCGGAATTGACTCGATGAACACGTACTTCGGCATATTCGCCGATCACCTCGACCAGAGCACCGGGCGAGATTGTGATCGTCGATGTAGTCGTCGTACTTTCACCGCCTGAAAGAACACAGACTGGCGCTATCGTTGCAAATGCAACGATGATGATTACCAGCGTTTTAAGTCGTAAGTTCATTTTGTGAGCTGAGTAGTACTCCATCTGCGATCTTACACTTTTGAGTGAGTTGTGGGCATTCGTCGCATGAGTGATCCAACTACTGACCATACGGTCAGCATCGCTATTGATAGAGATTGAATAATGTGCAGGTATTAACTCAACACTGTGCGTATAGCGGATACAACTTTTTCGGGCGTCGGGTAGATGAGCGGTTCGAGGGCAGGCGAGTAGGGTACGTTGACCTGCTCGGATGCTACTACCTGAATCGGTGCCTGAAGATCCCAGAAACCTTCTTGCGCGACTATCGCTGCGATTTCGGATCCCGCTGAACAACTCTTATGTGCAGGATCAACCACCACTAACCGACCTGTCTTGGCAACAGATTTTAAGATGGTTTCCGTATCGAGCGGAACTAGCGTGCGCGGATCGATAATTTCGGAGGACACCCCTTCAGCTTCGAGAACTTTAGCGGCGTCGATGGCGTGCTGCACGCCACCAGCTATTCCGACGATCGTAACGTCGGAACCGGGTTGGACAATATTTGCGACACCAAACGGTACGAGGAGCTCGCCGTTTGGGAGGTCTGCATTGTCGGGTACTTCCGTACGGGAACTGATTGCAATACCGTCTTCAAAAAGGAGGCAGACGTCATTGTCACGTACCGCTGTCTTCATCAATCCTTTAGCGTCATAAGCGTTGCTTGGGCAGATGATTTTAAGTCCCGGTGTGTTCATAAATACGGGGTAGTTTCTATCCGAATGATGAGCTGAGGCCCCTCGTGCGTAAAACATTCGCACTCGGAAAGTCACCGGTAGTTCGGCTTGTCCACCGAACATATATCTCATTTTCGCAGCCTGAGAAATCAGCTGGTCCATGCCGACCCACAGGAAGCTAGTCACGGTTTCGACAATGGGACGCATGCCACATAGCGAAGCCCCGAGTGCTGCACCAAAGAACCCGTTCTCAGATAAGGGAGTGTCGAGGACGCGGTCTTCTCCGAATCTCTCAACAAGTCCGACGGTCGCTCCGTATACGGAATGACGAAGGTCTTCTCCCATCGTGAAAACCGATTTGTCGCGTTCCATCTCTTCGATAGTCGCTTCGGCGATTGCTTGAATATAGGTTTTAGTTGCCATTGTTGGTTCTGTTTCTACGAAGGAATAGGTGAGTCTGGAAGATTGGCTGATACTAGACGGGAGTCGCCCACATATCTTCATAGAGATCTTCTGGCTGAGGGTAAGGACTGTTACGGGCGAATTCAACCGCACCTTCGATCTCGGTATGAACGGTTGCTTCGATCTCGTCGCATTCGGTAGCGGTCACAAACCCCTGGTTGATCATTGCGGATCGGTGAATTGGAAGTGGATCGCGGGTCATCGCTTCGTCGACTTCCTCCTGAGTGCGGTATTCGGACTTACGAATTTTATCGAGACCAAGCGAATGGTCTTCAAATCGGTAAGTCATCGCTTCGATCAGCGTTGGCCCTTCGCCCGCTCTTGCACGCCGAACAGCTTCATTAGTAGCTTCCCAAACAGCAATAGCATCTTGCCCGTCGATCAATACACCCGGCATGCCGTACGCGCTAGCACGGTCACTCACGTGGTCTACGGAGACAGAGTTTTTGTATGAGGTGGTAATTGCGTAGCCATTATTTTCGCACATGAATATCACTGGTAAATCCCAGAGAGATGCCATGTTCATCGACTCATGGCAGGCACCCTGATTCGATGCTCCATCACCAAAGAACACTAACGATACAAAATCCTGTTTGCTGAGCTTCGCTGCAAGCGCGGCTCCAGTGGCGATTGGTACAGAAGATGCAACGATGCCGGATTCGCCCAGAATTCCGATCGAGAAGTCGGCAAGGTGCATTGAACCGCCTTTTCCTTTGCAATATCCGTCTGACTTCCCGAGAATTTCTGCCATCGCTCGGTTTACGTCGCCACCTTTGGCTATGGGGTGCCCGTGCGATCGGTGATTACCTGCGATTCGGTCGGTGTCACGTAAAGCGGCACAGGCCCCAACGGCGACGGCTTCTTCACCGATGTATGGGTGTGCAGGTCCAATGAGTTCACCCGACGAGTGAATTTCGATCACTGCTTCTTCGAAATATCGGATGCGGCACATCCGTCGATACATTTCTACGAGTTGCTGTTTGTCCAACGCCATGATGGTTCCACCTGTGATTGCAGTGATCTGGTTCGGACTTTTAGCCCAATTCTTTGACAGGTTACCTCGATTTGTCTCAGTGCGTCGTGTCGGACGCGTTAGGTTCGAATATTACGCATTATCGGTAAGTAGAATTGGAAAGAATTCAAATCTGAATCTATAGAATCCTCTTGATCCTTTCGAGTACGAGGACTATTCGAAATATGATCGGACATCGATTGAGGTACTATTCAGCATGTCTATTTTGATAATAATCTACAGCGGACTCGATAGTCCCATGTGTAATCAAACTGTCGGCGCTGGTCTGATAGGTAGTCAGAATTTTTTTGTCATCAAAGCTAATAAAGAAAGTTAGTTAGGCTGAAAAGTGAAACCATTAAAAATTTATCTAGCTGATTTGACTTACAACACTGTGAGTATCGCTAACGAAGCTTTTCCATTGA
Organism: uncultured Dehalococcoidales bacterium; assembly: GCA_905614375.1. The sequence goes on from CAJQSP010000041.1 coordinate 31,354, forward strand.
ATATCGGATACGTGGGTGCTTACTGTAAAGAACGTTTTGGACCTAGAGTTGAACTTACTCTTTTTAAATACATTGATGATCTAGAAAGCTCCATACGATCTTCTCCACCTGATATTTTGGCTTTGAGTAACTATCCATGGAACATTGCATTGGATCTAGCGTTATTTGAAACGATGCGAGATATTCATCCAGAAACATTGCGGGTTATGGGTGGTTCTAATATTTCGCATGAAGCTAAGCTCCAATCCGATTTTTTGATGAAAAATGAGATTGTAGATGTTTACGTATATTTGGAAGGCGAGGTTGGGTTTTCCAATATTGTTGAACGTGTATTGCAGGACGAAGAACCAAACTTAGAACGTTCGTTTATAAAAAATACTTCCATAAACGGGTGCTTGTTCATAGACTCGGTTGGCAAATTTGTAAGAGGTCAACCTGTGCCGAGACTTAAGGCGTTGGATGACTTTCCTTCGCCGTACTTGACAGGCTTGATGGATAAATTTTTTGATGGTGCTTTGAGTCCGATGATGGAAACGAACCGCGGTTGTCCTTTTAGCTGCACGTTCTGTCATGAAGGGCATGCTGTATATCAGAAAGTTAATTTTTTCAGCATGGAGCGTGTGAATGCTGAACTTGATTACATTGCAGAGCGAGTTCCCCCTCAAGTTCATAACTTGATGTTTTGTGATCCAAATTTTGGTATGTACGGACGAGATAAGGATATCTGCAAAACTGTTGCTGGCATTCAACAAAAAACGGGTTGGCCAAAGGACATATTCGCGAGCACAGGCAAAAACAAAAAAGACCATATTGCCGATGCTTTGTTTGAGCTAGGCGGCAGCATGCAAATGTGGCTTTCAGTCCAATCGATGGATGAAGATGTGCTTGGGAACATTAAACGGACTAACATCAGTTTGCCCGACATGCTGCAAATCCAATCGACTTTGTCGGCTAATAAACTTCCCTCCAAGTCGGAGATCATCGTAGCTTTGCCGGGTGAAACATATGTAAGTCACATCAGGTCTATATCAAAATTAGTGACTGCCGGTGTTGACACAATAACGGCGTACACACTGATGTTGTTGAATGGGACCGATATGAATACCCCTGAACAGCGGAAAAAATGGGGTTTTGTTGGGAAGTTCCGAGTTTTGCCAAGGGATTTTGGGAAACTGGCGAACGGAAAGAATGTTGTTGAGGTAGAAGAGGTTGTCTCTGCTACTAATGATCTGAGTTTCGAAGATTATGTGGAACTCAGGCGATTGCATTTGATCATATCCACAATTTACAACGGTAAAGGATATGCAAGCCTTTTTAAGTTTTTCCGCCAGGTTGAACTGGACGTTTTCCTACTCCTAGAAGGCATGCTCCAGAACTTTTCCCAAGCGCCGATTACCGTGCGGGAAAGCGTGGTGGATTTTGAAAAAGAAACACGTGATGAACTGTGGGAATCTGAGGGAGACTTACGCTCATTTTATTCGGATGATCAGAATTATGACTTGCTCGTATCTGGGCATTTGGGTGCGAATTTACTTCAAAAATATGTTGCTGCGTTCCTGATGGAAGCCTCCGATGATTGGCTGCAATACACATTTACAGTGGCGAAAGGCATCGTAAAGGAACATTTGAATGACGATCAGAGCCTGCGTAAATTAGAGAATGTAGAGAGATATTGTGGTGCCCGCACAAGCAATATTTTTGCTGAAAATCGTTCGGATGTGATACCCGAAATATCTTTGGAATATGATGTGGAAGCTTGGGTTATGGATGAAGATTCCAAACCTCTTGAGGAGTTTCAATTCCAAGAAATCAGACGAGTTAGATTCCTTTTCACTCGAGAACAATATGTGTCGCTGGAGGATTACATTCAACGCTTTGGTAATACACATCAGGGGATAGGTAAGATTCTTACCAAGATGAACATAAATAGCGTGTGGCGGAAGTGTGTCTATTCTGACGACTTAAAATGGGCTGAAGAAGAAGAGGCTTCCGAGATATATTATTCACTGATAGATGAGCAGGCTTCTGGCGGTGTTATCGCCAGACGATAGTTGTCTGCGTCATGGTATGAGCATCGATCATAATTACGTCCAAATCCTGTTTTGCTTGAGGTGCTCACTCTGGGGCTAATCTAATTCCGTCAGTTCCCATTTCGTGATGGATGATGATCAACGCTTGGTGATGTGCAATTCCATAGCGATTCGGCCGGAGCCTTTGCTTTCTGCCCCTCCTTCGATCCATTCGATCAGCTCTTTTGTTTGCGCAGCGTTGGTATTACCTCCTATAGCCTAATCCGCTCTTCTTCAAGGGGGGCAGGGCTGCTTGGAGGGGCACTTTGAATTGAAAACAGATATCGAATTCGTAGCGGTAATGTTAGGAATACGCTCACTAAAGCACCGGCGAATTCAGTCAGTAGTTATCAGCGGGGTGATAATTTGTGTCATACGGTGATAGCGGGATTTTGCATACGTTTAAACTTTTCCGATTCGATTAATCTCGGTTTACGCGGATATATTGGGCTTGGTTCGTATAGTGGCAATCAATCTTGTTAGCGTTGCAATAAAGAGACCGATGACTGACTTACCGAATTTTGGAATGGTTTCTTCACACAATGTAATGGTCCCGATGAGAGACGGTGTTCGGCTTGCGACCGATGTCTACCGTCCTGCCGATGAAAATGGAAACGCTGTCGAAGGTCGGTTTCCAGTGATTGTTGGGAGGACTTCTTATGACAAGACGAACCCGGTTATTTGGATCGAAGCTGTTGCGAATGCGTTCGTACCACGTGGTTACGTTGTGGTGCTTCAAGACCTACGAGGTCGCGGCGATTCTGAAGGGATCGGTGATTACTTCCATACTGCCAACCAAAAAGAGGGTCTAGACGGTTATGACACCATCGAATGGGCGGCAGGCCAGCCATGGTCGTACGGCAAGGTAGGTATGGTCGGTGCTTCTCACGGAGGCATCGTGCAGAACATGGCTTCTTTGTATCGACCACCGCACTTGGCAGCACTGTGGGTTGATGTCGCACCGACGAACGCGTTCCGATGGGAAGTTCGGCAGGGTGGGGCGATGGCTCTACACATGTACGGCGCTCTTTATCTGCATGGATACGATTCGCAAGAGATCGTTGGTAATTCCGAGGCGATAGAACGAATCGAGCACGGTGCCGAGCGATTGAGCGAGGAGATTTGGAAGCAGCCGTTCACCGAGGGTTGTACTCCAATTTCTGCAGTGCCAAACCTTGAAAAAGTTCTTATGCACTATTACCGAGACGGTTCGTACACCGATTGGTGGAAGCAGGAATCGCTCGATCACGCGCAACATTACGATCGTATGGCCGATATTCCAGCTGTTTACAGTTCAGGTTGGTACGACCCGTTCGCAGCGGAAACTTCAGAGCAGTTCGCACATATGGCGAAGAAAAATACATCGCCACAGCGATTGATCTTGGGACCGTGGAATCACGTTTCAATGCGGGGTAAGGGCGCGTCATTCGTCGGTGATGTCGATTTTGGTCCGACTGCAAACTGGGGCGACGAAGTTCTCAACGCAGAACGATTTAGATGGTTCGACCGCTGGCTTAAGGGCGTCGAAACTGGGGTCGAAGACGACGCCCCGGTTCGGATATTTGTAATGGGCGGCGGAGAAGGGGATTTTGACGCGGCGGGGCGGATTCGGCATGGCGGCGGATGGCGAATGGAGCAGGAGTGGCCGTTGGGTCGTGCAGTAGAAACCGCGTACTACCTGTCAGCCGACGGAGGTTTAGGAGTAAGTTCTCCTGTCGGAGATTCGGGTGAAACATCATGGGTCCATGATCCCGAGAATCCGGTACCTTCCATCAGCGGAAATGTAACCGGATTCTACGAATGGATCGTTTTGCCTGATGATCTTGATGGTGCTTATGTTCCACAGCGGGCTCGAATGCGTTCGCTAATACCTGACGGTCCGATTCATCAAAAAGAACGTGAGTCGACGGTCGTTCCTGCTGATCGTGAACCCGGTACACCTGCGTTATTGGCGGATCGTGCAGATGTGAACGTGTTTCAGACGGAACCGCTGGAGGCCGATGTCGAAGTTACAGGGTCGATGATGGTGAATTTGTGGATTTCCTCTGATGCTATTGATACTGATTTCACGGCGAAGCTCATCGACGTTTACCCACCTAGCGAAGAATATCCTGAGGGGTTTCATTTACCACTGGAAGATTCGATCAGGAGGGCTCGTTTCCGAGACGGATTCGCCAGCGAAGAATTGATGACACCGGAAGAAGTATACGAATTGCAAATCGAACTTCCTCCGGTGTCTAATCGATTCGTCAAAGGACACCGAATTAGGGTCGATATATCATCGAGCAATTTCCCTAGGTTTGACGTTAATCCGAACACTGGCGAACCGATAGGCCGACACACACGAACCCAAAAAGCGACGAACACCGTTTATACGGACAGAGACCATTCTTCGCACATCGTATTGCCGATCGTGAACATTGCGGACTGAGAACTCATATAGAAAAGAGGCTGGAAATGGCGAAATTATCTGAGCAGGAAATTGCAGAACTAATGCCGGCTGTGCCGGGATGGAGCGTAGTTGTAGAGGAAGGGATAGGGCGTCTGCAAAAGACGTTTACGTTCGGGGATTTTGTAGAGGCTTTGGCTTTTACTAATCGTGTTGGCGATCTTGCGGAAGCTGCGGACCATCACCCTCGGATTGTGACCGAGTGGGGCAGAGTGACGCTCACGTGGTGGAGTCACGATTTAGGTGGCATGGTCACCAACGATTTCGAAATGGCGAAGAGGGTCGACGCATTGTAGTGCTGGTGAATAGGGCTGACTAAACCCATCTTCACCGGAAGAAATTATCGACTGAGTTACTTACGAGCTTTTTCGTTCGACATCTTCTCGATTGCCTGAACAAGAGCTTGGTGCCCTTGATTTACCGCATCTGGTCCGTCGGCTTGAACTGATCGGTAGAGCTGGGCAATGAGAGTGCTTGTGGGCAGGGCTGTGCCAGTCTCGGCAGCCAGTTGACCCGCAAGGCGTAAATCTTTCTGCATATGCTTAACCATGAAACCCGGTGTGAAATCTCCATCAAGGATTTTAGGTCCCAGCGTTTCGAGCGCCCATGACCTGCCTGCACCGTTCTTCACAGCGTCGAAAAACGCCTGCATATCGAGTCCCGATTTTTTCGCTAGAACGAAGGCTTCTGCCATTCCAGCGAGAGTCGCAACGCCGATCAGTTGATTTGCAATCTTGGTCGTGTGACCTGAACCCACGGCGCCCATATGCGAAACGTCTCCACCGAGAACGTTCAATACAGGAAGCGCTCGTTCAAATACTTCCGCATTGCCACCTACAAGAATAGAAAGAATTCCGGCTTCTGCTCCTCCAACGCCGCCAGTTACCGGGGCATCGACGAAGTTCGACCCCTTGGCTTCGATCAGGTTCGCCATCTTCTTGCCCATCTTGGGGTCTATTGTGCTCATATCTATAACCACTGAGCCGGGTTTCAGTCCTTCGAGAATACCGTCCGCTCCGGCTATCACGGCTTCGACATGCTCGGAATCAGGAACCATTGTGATGACGATGTCGGACAAGGTAGCGGTATCGGCGGCTGAATCGGATGATGTTGCGCCGAAATCTTTTGCAGCGTTGACCGTGGCTTCGTTTAGATCGAATACGTTGACTGAATAGCCATCTTCGACCAAATTGCGTGCCATCGGTAAACCCATCATTCCGAGTCCTACGAATCCGATTTTTTCATTACTCATACTTGGTTCCTTTGGCGGTCGACCGTTTACTGATGTTTTGGACGATTTTGCTTTGCTGGCTAATTTACATGGTGCAGGAGCGAATTGGGTCGATTAAATAGGCTTGATACTGAATTCGCCTCCTACTTCGCTGCCGCTCATTATTCGTGTGTGATTCACGTTCGTAAATCAGATGCCAAGCCGTATCAAGTAGTGCTCGATGAGTTGGGCGTTTCGGCTGATGAAACACTTTTCGTTGGCGACGGCGGATCGGATGAGTTGAAGGGGGGGGGCGAGTGAGAATCGATGCGGTCTAAATCGACGATCTGATCACCTAGCACCAAGGTGCGGTTGATGTGCTATGAGTCGGGGTAGTCGATTTGAACGGCCCAGTAATTAAGTCGATGATCGAAGTGCCTGGTTACGTGCGAAATCGGTCGTAGTTCGTTTCGTTGGATGGCTTGAACTATAATGCCGAGCGATGAGCATTATGCGTTTCTTATTACTTATAGTCGTTCTAGCGGTGATATCGATGTTTGCCGCTGCTTGTGGGACGTCTAGTAGTGCCGAACCGGTTGGTGAATTGATATCTGAACCGGAGCCTGACGCCGTTCAAATCACGCTTCCAAACGGCGTATTCACTGCCGACGATGTGGCTGTTGCGGGATGGAAGAAGTCGAAAGAGCTTTCACCTGAGACGTTGCCCGACGTAGCGAGTGTTTGGTACGGATTCTATGATCAGCGGGACGTTGAAGTTCGCGTGTATGAAACGCAGGCCGAAGCGATTAGCTCGGGTCAGGAAATAGCGGACGTTGCAACCGGTCGGCGTAAACCAGCCCCATTTGCTTCGGGGGGTATTAGTTCGACACGCACGAGCTACTCGACATATGCGATTGTCGGTAATTTGATATTGCTGTGCGAGATAAAAATTGAAGACTGCCAGAGCCTACTCGACGGCATCGGACGGTAGAATTTCGTTTTGGTTTTCATCGATTCCTATTAGGAGTTCTCATGGCCAGTACCGATACGAGCCGACCCAATATATTGTTCATTCTGAGCGACGATCAGGGAGCGTGGGCGATGAACTGCGCTGGAACGCCTGAGCTTAAGACGCCTAACTTGGATCGACTGGCGGAGACCGGAATTCGGTTCGAAAATTTCTTTTGTGCCTCGCCAGTTTGTTCGCCAGCAAGAGCGTCGATTCTTACGGGGCAAATACCATCGCAGCACGGCGTTCAGGATTTTCTAAGAGCGGGTAACTCGGTTGATTTGCCGGGTGATGGCAAGACTATTCAGTACCTTGAGGGTCGTACGACCTACACCGAAATTCTTGGCGACAATGGCTATGACGTTGCGCTGAGCGGTAAGTGGCACATAGGCGATTCCGCCACACCTCAGGCTGGTTTTGCCTACTGGAACGTTCACGCTAGTGGTTCAGGTGACTACTACAATGCACCGATGTTTCAGGACAGTGAGCAGTACACGTCGGACGGGTACTTCAGTGATGTGATTACGGACAAT
>CAJQSP010000042.1 GCA_905614375.1 uncultured Dehalococcoidales bacterium
TACTAACGCCGGGCTGTTCATGAAACGTCGCAAGTTTTGTATACGACGAATGAGTTTTGGCCTGAATTAGTGGCTTGGTCAAATCTTAGTGCGGGGCAAGTTATCAACGCACATCTTCCGATGAGTTGTGGAATTATTTTGTGAGAATGTATCTTCGAAGGTCAACATGCCCGAGGTTCAGAACACTACAAGATAATTGCGGATAGGCGATCGACTCAGATGATCGAAATGTCTGATTGAGTCGGATGAGAGATGTTGGCTCACATCACTTCAGCAAGCACAATTTTAAGATACGACGCCCCCCCCATTTACTTATCCGGCACGTCGGTATAGTATGCCGCGAAACATTCATACTGTCTGTATTGTTTGTAGTCATCGAATTCCGGGTGCGGATTGCGTTCCTCCAACACATACCCGCACCCGCTATCGATGAATTTCAGACCCTATCTGCGTAAGCAAACATGAGCGAGCGCTCAACCACCGTCAATAAAGGAAAACAATTTGACAACTCAAGACTGGGGCGCGATTTACAAGGAAATGGGTGCAACGCCTGTTGTGAACGCCACTGGAAGCGTGACCTTTCTTGGCGGTTCAACTCCGAACGGTGAAGTGAAGGCTGCAATGGATGCAGCAGATTCTGCTTTTATTCCATTGATTCACCTGGAGCAGATTGCCGGTGATCGAATCGCCGAGATGCTGGGCGTACCGGCCGCATATGTAACCTCTGGTGCAGGATCGGCCCTTACGCTGGCAACGGCTGCGTTCATGGCTGGTACTGATGAGGCCAAAATCGAGCAACTCCCTAACACGACCGGGATGCCGAACGAGATTTTGATTCAAAAACGCCAGCGATACTGGTACGACCGATGTCTCGAATTCGCCGGTGCAACGTTGGTCGATATCGGTGACGAGAACGGCACGACTGCCGACGATCTTCGGGCTGCTATTTCAGAGCGCACAGCAGCGGTTCACTGGGTTGCTTATGAGCAGCACCCAGTCGACCCCAGCATACTTACGCTCGAAGAAACCATCGATATCGCACATGCTGCCGGCAAACCGGTAATGGTTGATGCGGCAGGGCAGATCTTCCCACTTGAGAACTTTGGCAAATACATAAAGATGGGCGCTGACTTTCAGTGCATAGCTGCCAAGTACATGGGAGCTCCGCACTCAACAGGATTCGCGCTCGGAACCAAGGAAGTTATCGAGTCCATTAGTCGCCATTCGTTTGTTGGATACGAGACACATCGAATTCGCGGCATTGGTCGACCGCAAAAGATAGACCGACAGGAAATCATGGGTGTTGTGGCCGCCGTACAGCGTTGGATGACATTGAACCATGAGGACCGCTTGGCGGAGTTCGAATCAAAGTCTCGAGAAATACTCACGCGACTTCAGCGTATCCCCGGTGTGACCGCCTGGCTCAACCCAAACATCATGGGCCACATGCCGTACGGTGTTTTTCTGACACTGGACAAAGACGTTACTGGTATGGACATCGATGGACTTGTACAGCGACTAAAGGATGGCGATCCTTCGGTCTGGACTCGGCGTGCGCTCGACGGCGCTGACCGTCTCGACATCCACGTATTCGGACTGGTAGAGGGTGAAGCCGAACTTGTCGGTGACGCCATGGCTAAAATCCTAAAAGGCTAGTTCGAGATCAGCCGACTCGTAAGTAACCTGAACAAAAAAGCGCCCGGTCATTCGTGACCGGGCGCTTTTTTGTTCAGGTTAAAGTGCCGTCCAGTCGTTCAGGCTCTGAGGTCTCGAACGGTCTCAATAAACGCAGGGAGCACTTTCTCCCAATCGCCCACTACCCCGAATCTTGCCTCTTTGAAGATATTCGAATCGCCGTCTTTATTAATTGCGACGATAGCTCGCGAACTCGAACAACCCGCCATGTGTTGGCTTGCACCCGAAATGCCAACCGCAACATAGACGTCTGGGCTAACCGATTTACCAGTCAGACCAATCTGGTGGGAGTGATCTATCCATCCAGCGTCGCACGCAGCCCGAGAGGCCCCAACGGCACCGCCAAGCACGTTTGCGAGATCGGTAAGAACGCTGAACGGTTCGGGGCCGCCTAGGCCTCGCCCTCCGCTTACAACAAAATCGGCATCTTCCAGCCGAATGCCTTCTCGAGCTTCGAGAATGGTGTCGGATACCGAGGCGCGTTGCTCAGCGGTCGCCCCTGAGCTGAACGATTCCACCCCGGGCGTTCCGTTGTCGCTGGTCGGTTCATAAGCACCCGCACGGAGTGTCAAAATCGCCGGTGATGAAGCTATTTCATACTCAGCGAGTGCGCTCCCTCCGTAAACAGGGCGGGTCACGCTTACGGAATCGCCAGAGTTAGAAATTTCGATGCAATCGGCCGCAAACGCAGCGTCAATTCGGAACGCCAGTCGCGCACCAACAACCGAACCAAAGTCAGTCTTATTCAAAATCACAACGTCTGGTGCGGTGGAAGATACAAGCGCAGCAACTTCGTCTGTCACCCGTTCATATATTCCGTCATCAGCACCGGATATCGCTGAGATTGTTACGACTTTGTCGACTGCCAGAGTCGAGGCATAACCAACTGCGTCGGCTGCATCTGCAACAGTTACGATGGCGTCTGTCAGGGTGTTTGCTGCAGTAATTGCTTGCAGGGTTGATTGGCTAATATCGCCCTGGTCATCGCGTTCAGCGATCAAAAGTATAGAAGTCATTAAATCAATTTCTCTTCTCGCAGTCGTAAGGCAAGTTTTCTGCCAGAATCGCCCTCGTCTTCGCCCTCGATCAACTCAACTTGTTGATTCGACTCAGGAATAAAAAGCTTCTTCAACTCCAGCTTAGGCGCAAGGTCTCCGCTCGAAAGCCCAAGATCGGCAAGGGTGAAAACATCCGGTTTTTTCCGACTCGCCTGCATGATTCCTCTCAAGTTTGGGTATCGAGGCTCGCCGAGTTCGTTGGTGATAGTCAATACCGAGGGGACAGGAGCGGAAACCACCTGGTATCCATCGGTAATAACCCTCTGAAGTGAAATCGAATCATCGTTAAGCTCTAGTTTTTGGACTAGTGAAACGAGTGGGAACCCGAGTACCTCAGCAAGCCCGAGTGTGACGTGCCCCTGATCCCAGTCGGACGCCTGTCGCCCACCCAGAATAAGATCGAACGATCCATCCTTTTCGATCGCTGCAGCAAGTACTTTTACTGTGGCCGCTGAATCGAGTTTATCCAGACCAATGTCATCGACAAGCAACAGCCGGTCGGCGCCCATCGCAAGCGGTTTCTTCATCGCATCCATAACGAATTCGGAACCGACCGACAGCACAGTTATTTCAACATCAGCACCGGCATCACGAAGCTGAAGCGCAGCCTCTACCGCATTTAAATCGAACCCATTTACCACTGGTGGAACCCCGTTTGGAGGAACCACGCTATTCGTAGAATCATCGATTCTGAATTGCGATGGAGGGGTTTCCGGGTCTGGGACCTGCTTGGCAAGTACCACAATTCGAACTGTCAATTATCTATTCCCAGTCGTTAACTAGCGTAACAAAACAGACTGTATGTATGTTTGGGGAATGTTATATTGACCGATCGAAGATGTAAACGGGTTCTGTTAGAACTCAGTGTCGGGGCAGAATAGCATCAGCTTTAGAAAAGCCCTGCCTTCGATGTGAAGGCAGGGCTTTTTGTGTTCTTGGTGGAGACGGGGGAGAGTCGGGCTGGCGAGTGAACACAGTGTTCCGGACACGGCGGCACAGCGGCGTATGACCATGTTGCGTGTGGTCACAGTGCTCTCAACGACTGCTAGTGTTTGCCTCGGCTAGCCGCCCTCAAACTCTCTTACGAAATATTCAAGTCTATCTTTGTCTATCTCAATGCCTAGGCCTGGTCCGTCTGGAATGGGTAGCAGACCGTCTCCATCTATTTTGAATGGAGCTACAAGGAGCTCCTCGATGTACGGTGACGGTGTCTTGAACTCCACAAACCGGCCATGCGGAAGCGATGCATTGAGTTGTAAGTCTGCCGAGAGACCCACTGCTGTATTCCAGCCGTGAAAAACGGTGAGCATTCCATGATCTTGTGCTGACCATGCGATTCTACGGCCTTCTGAGATTCCACCAACTGCGCTTAGATCGGGTTGTACAACGTCTAGAGCTCCAGTCTCGATCCACGATTGGAAAGCTTGTCGCTTTCGGAAGGTCTCTCCACTTGCGATCCAAATTGGTGATGCTGCCCTTAGTGCCGCATGACCAATCATGTTCTGGTCTGAGAGAGCCTCTTCAAACCACAGTACGTTGTATTGCTCGAGCATGCGCGATGTACGCACCGCCCACTTAAGATCATTGTGCCAGTATGCTTCGCTTCCGCCAGCGTCGACCATCAGATCACAGCCATCACCGATCGTCTTTCTGGCTCGACGAATGAGCGACTCATCTGAGGCTGCATCGATCCGTCCGAACGGCTGCCAGCCGAGCTTGAATGCCCTATAACCGGCTTCGTAAGCATC
>CAJQSP010000043.1 GCA_905614375.1 uncultured Dehalococcoidales bacterium
ATCTGTCTGGTAACGTCTGAAACGGGGAGTATCTAACTTCCAAGCAGAATGTCGCGAGTTCGAATCTCGTCCCCCGCTCCATACGTAAATTGAACTAGAGAAGCCCTCGCAGAAATGCAGGGGCTTTTCTGTTAGTTACAGCGAAGTTACAGCGATAGCACGAATTAAGTCGCTGTTTCGGTCGTCTGTCGTACATGCCGGCAACACCTACCGCCGATACCCGCAAGCCCCATTATTCATTCGGATTTCAGACATCTAACGGAACCATTTGTTTCACGCCCCGGGCAAAGGTCTCAACGTTGGCCAGTGCCACTTCAACTTCTCGGAGCTTGCGTAATATCTGCTCCGGACTGTGTCTCTTTCTCGGTATTTCTACCTCCCTCAAAAACCAGAGTTTCTAACATTTACTCTGGACTACTTATTGGGGGGGCAAGTCACTTATCGAACCCCTTTTATGAAATCGTGAATTCCTAGCGGAATATTAATTTCAATTGTGGAATCGGGACAATCAGGATGTTTTTCAGGGTTTCTTTGATAGGAGGTACGACCAGATCAGTGAGAAACCGCCACCTGCGAGAATGGCGTACAAGGGGAGTACCGGGATTTTGTAACGTGGGGCTCGACCCATAAAACCGGTAGCAAGTATGAAATAGGCGATTGTAAGAACGAAAAGTAACGCCATCGTCTTTTGTTTTCGTCGAATCAAAATGACTAGACCGAGACCGATTGCCGCGTACTCTATGAGTAGTTTCACGATGAGAATTGGCGTTAGGAAATACTCTTTTTTGGTGTCTTTAATATTACGAATAATTCGTTCGGAAAATGTCTCGGCATTGTGTGGTGAATCGAGCACCGGGCGATCTTGATTGAAGATCACGTAGATGTATGAACTTTTCTCTGTACCGATCATGAACGAGATGATGCCTTGGACGTAGAGAATTGCGAAATCGACGCTGTTTTCTTTGGCGGAACTTAGACTGAGAGACTTATTAGTTGCGGACAGATCGAACGGGTTTGAAATATCATCACGAGTCGCAAATTTCAAGTTGTCCCTAGCTTGATAGTAGTCTGTACCATCTGCTCTCGCCTTTGCTGTCACCATACTTTTGGAGAGTACGTTTCCGCTGATCGTTGAAAGTGTGTAGTGTCCATATTCGTTCAGGTTTCGTAGTTGGAATGGGGCGATGATCAAGACCAAGCCCAAGATAGTAATTACCGAAAGAATCGCTTTGCGCTGGAATGTTCGATCCTGCAGCAGGATGATCACAATGGGGATGACGACGAAATATTGGAGTACGGATCGCACGATTGTTGCGAGGCCGAGCATTATTCCGAGAGTCAGAAACCATTTCAGAGAATCACGCTGCCAGATTTTGACGAAGATGATCAGGAATATCAGCAGGAATAACGTGAACAGGGTTTCGGTATAGAGATATCGGCTGGCCCATGCGATGGAAATCGCCGATAGGGAGAATGTTGCGGCAGCTAAATTTCCTGATCGACGTGAAGAGAAGATTTCGCGTGCCGCCCAGTAAACCATTGGAACCATCAGGATATTCATAAGCGTTTGAATAGCAAATACGAGCCAAATGCTGTTGTTGGAGATCGCGTAAATGGCTGTTACAAAGTAGGGGTAGCCGAGTGTTCTGTCGGTTTCCCAGTTCGTTTCCTGTAGCGGTGTTCCGTTGAGAAATCCAACTGCTATTTCGTGATATTGGGCACCATCACCGATAAGAATTGTGTCGGTTATAACGTCCTGATTCCACGGCTGCCCGGTGAGGTAGATGGCGATTCTAGTTACAACAGTGAACGCTATAACCCAGAACAAGATGGGATTAGTTTGCCTTAAGTTTTCAACCACTTTGATGAAGTTAGTAATCTGGCTTAACGCACTAATTCTGACGTCTGATACTTGCATTGTTAACTTCGTATATCGTCGGTAGGGATTACCAAAAATGGCAGTGCATCAAGTACGTTGGTACCAGGATTTTTTTTAGAAAATCCCTGAATTCGGAACTGCACCATTAACCGTAGAACGTGGAAGATATACGTGATCCGATTTAGCCCTTTCAGCTGTTCATAGTTTTTGTATCGTTTCCAAATGGAAATTGCTTTTACATCGATGCCGAACTCGCCTGATGCGAACTGGATGTGACCATCGATGTGGTAGGTGTCGGTTAGTGCTTCGAAATCTAATTGTTCGAGAAATTCTCGAGAGTACATAACGAAGCCGGTGTGCCATTCTTTTCGGCTGTGCCGGGTGATGAAGCTTTCGAGCGCACTCAAACCTTTTATGATTCGGTACGTGAATGCTGGAGTTTCTTCAATTTCCGGGAAGGCCGATTTATCTCTGAATCCATATACGAGTCCGTGGTCGGATTCGATGTATGGAGTGAATACGTCGAGCAGTTCAGGCGGGTACTGACCGTCGCCATGAAGCATGATTACTTTGTTCGTTATCTGGGAAGTTAGCGCAAGCGAGTAGGCGAGTTTCTGTGAACCTGAATAGCCGAGATTTTCTTGCGTCTGAATGACCTGAATAGGTTTCGCCCAGCGGTTTTCAGTGCGCGCTATTTGAATATTCGCCAGGGTGTCGTCAGTGCTGCAGTTGTCGACAATCAAGATGTCTGCGATGTCCCAGAAATGGCTCGATATTTCGTCGAGCACTGAAACGATGTACTTACCGCAGTTGTAGGCAGGGATGTAGATGAGCAGAGGTTTGCTCAACGTTACTTCCTGTTGTTCGGCTTCGGTCATGCGGAAAGGATCGCCTTCGCTGGTAATTTCACTGGACCCTGAACGGACTCTGAAAATCGTTCAAGTTCGGGAATGTTGTATCACGTTCGGATAAATCGGGATTGGGATCAGACCAGTCCATGCCGATGCTGCTCCACAAGATGCCTGCATCGGATTCTGGGTTGTAGACGGTACCAACGTTGTAGGCGACCGTGGCTTCGGTGACCGAGTAGAAGCCGTGCGCAAGACCTTCCGTGAGGTAGAGCATGTTGCCTTTTTCGGCAGAAAGTTCTAGTGAAATATGTTCTGCATAGGTGGGGGATCCAACTCGAAGATCGAGGGCCACATCAACGATTATTCCGGCTGTGCAGTAGACGATTTTGCTGTGCGCATGTGGTGGTAGCTGAAAGTGCATTCCGCGCAGCACGCCTTTTCGGGAGACGGAGTAATACTGCTCGGGGAAGTTTGTTTCCAGACCGTTTTCTGCGAAGTATTCAGTGTGAAAAGTTTTTACGAACTTTCCTCTGTCGTCGGACCGAACGATGGGCTGAAGTTCGTAGCAGCCCGGAATTCCAGTTTCTCGTTTCTCAAACATCGGATTCTGTGACCTTCTTAATTCCTTCTCGCAGACTGGTCTTAGTCGACCAGCCAGGAAGGGTTTCGCCTTGTGACCACAGCTGCATGACCTCTCGGGCACGGTACGGTCGACCACCCCAATCGATATTCAGGCTGGAGCCAGTTACCTCTCCGTAAATGGTCGCTAGTTTGCGAAGTTGGACCGGGTTTTCAGATTTAACGGAGTAGGTTTCTTCGCTTTCGACTTGCCCTGTACGGAGTCGGTTCAGCGCTACTACAAAAGCTTCTGAGACATCGTCGATATAGATAGGGTCGACCATTTGGTCGCCGGGTGACATAGCGAGTGAATCGCCAGTTCGGCGGAGTCGGTCGAGGAGAGCGAAGAGCTTGCCTCGCTGGTCGTTAGGACCGAACGTGTCGAAGAGTTCGAGATTGATGACTTTGAACTTGCCCGTTTCGACGTAGAAAGAGAGGATCGAGCGGAATGCCTGCTTGGTAGCAGCGTACAGGTTCACGGGGTTGTAGTCAGCATCCTCGAAGTGCTGCCACGACGTGCCAATGTTGATCAACAGGTTCACATCGTTCACAGCCATCGCTTCAGCGAGCTGGGAGGAGAATAGAACATTGCTTCGGATTAGATCATCGACATTCTCTGATTGGTGTTCACCGAGGAAGAGTGAGGCGACGTGGATTACAGCGTCAGGCTGGGCGTTTCCGACGATATCGATCATGCTCTTAGTAGTGGCGTTGTGACGGTGGCTAACGAGCTTGTGTAGATCGTCTCCGAAGGCATCGAGATTGGTTGAAGGACGTACGACGACGTGTACTTCGTGTCGCTCGCTGAGCAAGCGTTTGACGAGGTGCCCACCAACAAAACCGGTTGCCCCTGTGACTAGAATTCTCATCAGCCGTTGGACTTCCGCTGATGGTCCTGAACATATTCATGGACCGATTCGATCATGTAGTTCAGCATTTCGGGGGTGAGTCCCGGGTACACACCGAGCCACAGCGCGTTGTTCATGATGAAATCTGAATTTTCAAGATTGCCAACGGATCGAGTTGGAAGATCAAGATATGCGGGCTGGCGCGCTATGTTGCCGCTGAAAAGCAGTCGTGTGGCGATTTTTCGTTCTTCGAGGAAGAGAACAAAATGACGGCGTTCGATACCCGTTTCTGGACGTACCGACATTGGGAACCCGAACCAACTTGGATCGCTGTTAGGGGTCGGTTCGGGCAGCATGAAGAATTCTTTGAGGTTGTCGAGTCCGTCACGGAGCGTTTTCCAGTTGGCTTTTCGTGCCTCGGTGAACGCCTCAATCTTGTCCATTTGGGCAACGCCAACGGCTGCCTGCATGTCGGTCATTTTCAGGTTATAGCCGACGTGATCGTAGGTGTATTTGTGGTCGTAGCCGTGTGGAAGTTCTCCCAACTGCCAGTCGAATCGCTTGCCGCAGGTGTTTTCGTCGCCGGGTTCGCACCAACAATCTCGACCCCATTCTCGGAATGATTCGATTAACGGTTTCAGAGCTGGCTTGTTGGCAAAAACGGCTCCACCTTCACCAGTGGTGATGTGATGAGCAGGGTAAAAGCTACATGTAGCAACATCGCCAAAGCTTCCAGTTCGCTTGCCGTTGTAGGTGGAGCCAAGGGCGTCGCAGTTGTCTTCAATGAGTAGTAGATCGTGCTTTTTTGCGAAGCTCGTCACAGCATCGACATCGAAGGGATTGCCTAGCGTATGAGCGATCATGATGGCCCGTGTTTTCGGGCTGATGGCTTCGTCGAGCATCATGACGTCGATGTTGTACGTATCGAGTCTTACATCTAGGAAGACCGGCGTGAGGCTGTTTTGAATGATCGGATTTACTGTGGTTGGGAAGCCTGCAGCAACTGTAATTACTTCGTCTCCGGGTTTGAGTTGCTTGTCACCCATCTTGTGTGAGGTTAGTGCGGAGAGTGCGACAAGGTTGGCGGATGATCCTGAGTTGACCAAGAACGAATGTCGAACACCTACGAATTTAGCTAGCTCACGCTCAAGTCGATATGCGTAGCGTCCTGTTGTGAGCCAGAAATCGAGCGAAGCATCGACGAGTTTAATGATCTCGTTTTCGTCGAATACTTTTCCAGAAACAGGAATAGGGGTTTCGCCCGGAACGAATTTCTTCTCGGGAAATGCTTCTCGATAGTGATCTTTCACTAGGCCGAGAATCTTTTTTCTGCTTGGATTGGAACCGTTACCCACGAGAATCAGCCTCGAGGAATTCTCGATACCAAGCGATGGTCTCTACAAGCCCCGATCTCAGATCGTTTGCTGGAGTCCACTTCAGAATGTCTCTTGCTTTAGCGGCTGAGAGATATTGGGAGTGAATCTCGGCTTTTGCGGTTCCCTGTATTTCGGGATCGAGATGCTGGGCTTCCATTAGACCTTGAATTTCTTCGACTAATTCGAGAACAGTGACAGGAGCTTCGTTTCCGAAGTTGAACGCCTGGCCGTGAATCGCTTCATCGGTCATCCCCTCGGCGAGAGCGAGGTATCCGCTTACAGCGTCTTTCACATAGAGATAGTCGCGCACGAACGTTCCGTCGCTGCGAATGATAGGAGAATTACCTTCCTGGTACGCCTTGATGGCGGTCGGAACGATTCGGCTCCAATTGAGATCGCCGCCGCCGTAGATGTTTCCGCAGCGGGCGATTCCGACGGGCGTGCCGTAGGTCTCGTGGTATGACTGTGCAATTAGATCAGCGCAGGTTTTCGACACGTCGTAGGGATGGCGTCCAATGAGTGGGGCATCTTCGGTGTAGGGCAGAACTTCATGTTCGCCGTAGGCTTTATCGCTGGATGCGATGACGACGCTTTTGACTTGCTTGGCGTGAACCCTCGCAGCTTCGAGGATGTTGTAAGTGCCGCGTATGTTCGATTCGAAGGTTGGCAAAGGTGATCGCAGTGCCGCACCGACTATCGCCTGCGCACCGAGATGGACGACGACCTGAATATCATGTTCGTTGATGGCGCGTTCGATGGTCCAGTAGTCTTCGAGATTGCCGTTAACTACGCTGAGTTTGTTGATGGTTCCTGATCGAAGCAATTCTGATTGAGGATCGGCGTCTTTGATCAGGGCTACAACGTGAGCGCCTCGGTCGAGGAGTTCAGAACACATCCACGAGCCAACGATTCCGGTGGCTCCGGTTACCAGGACCGGGGTGCCTGACCAGTAGTTCTCGGAGTTCATTTCCAGACCTTCCATGGGGCGTCTTGTGAATCCCAGCGTTCTCGAAGCGACTGTAGATCTCTGAGGGTATCCATCGGTTGCCAGTAATCGGAGTGCTTGTACGCCATCAGTTGACCATCTTGTGCAAGTCGTTCGAGTGGCTCTCGTTCGAAATACGTTTCGTCGCCTTCGATGTAGTCGGCGATTTTCGATTCAAATACAAAGTATCCGCCGTTGATCCAACCTTCTCCCACCTGGGGTTTTTCGGTGAATCCGGTGACATTGTCACCATCGAAGCTGAGGCTGCCGAATCGAGCAGGGGGGCGAACTGCGGTGACGGTTGCAAGTTTGCCGTGGGAGCGGTGGAACTCTACTAGCTTGTTGATATCTATATTCGCGACACCATCGCCGTATGTCATCATGACGGTTTCGTTTTCGACAGGTGGCAGCAATCGTTTTAGTCGACCGCCGGTCATGGTTTCTGCACCTGTGTCGATCAAATCGACGTTCCAATTTTCCTCGGATCCCATGTGCCAGTCGACTTTTTCGTCGCCGAGCGAAACGCTTAGGCTGCTAGTAAGCAGTCGGTAGTCGAGGAAGAACCGCTTGATCATGTCGCCTTTATAGCCGAGGGCAATAGAAAAGTCGTTGAAGCCGTAGTGGGCATAGGTTTTCATGATGTGCCATAGGATCGGTCGTCCACCGATCTCGACCATAGGCTTGGGTCGCAGTTCGGTTTCTTCGGAAAGGCGGGTTCCGAACCCTCCTGCAAGAATGATCGTCTTCAAATGATGACTCCTAGGCTAGTCCAGCGCTAAGCACAATTCCAACACCTATACCGATGACAACAATTCCAGCCCAGTGCTGCGCCGACATTGTTTCGGATAGAAATATCATCGAGAGGATGGGCAGGAATACGTACAGCGAGGCGAGGAATGGGTAAGCGACGCTGAGATTTAGTCTCGATAGAACAATGAGCCAGCCGACGTTGCTGATTGCGTAAACCGGTATGGCTGCAAGGATAGCCGGGGTGGTGAGTACCTGTCCGATAAGTTTCCCAGGGGTTTTGATCGATTCCACATTAATTTCTCCGACTTCGTTCATGCCTGTTTTTAGGAGAATGTGGGCAGTGGCTGCGGTGGCTGCGACGGCAATGATTATGAGAAATGAGATCAAACGTTCAGTTTCCGAACTGTGTTTTGTTGTTTAGCACCTACTTAGTAGAGTGAACTTTGCCAGTTGCCCATACGTTGTGGGCTAGTGAACTACTACTGGCGGATCGAAATTCAGCATCAACGCTTTATGAAACAACCAGTCAATTTTGTATTGGGATTGTCTGGCAATTTACTTGAGTACTAAGTTATGACAGTGCTTTAACACGCTACTAGTTCGATTTACACCGTCGAATCTTGAGCGTTTCCATCGGTTTTCCGATTTGCGAATAATAGAGCGGAGATAGCACTTGCAGCCATAATAGCGAGGAAGGGTTCCATCGGTACGTGGTATCTACCTGAACCAAAATTAAGGGCGTGATACGCGTTCCAAAAGAACAATGCGCCAGCTAATGAAAGACCTGCACGCGTAAGCCAAAGTCTCCGGGAGATTTTCATCCCATAGGCAATTAGCACCAAACTGATCAGCAGTACGAGGTAGATTTGAGTCAGGAAAGGTAGGAAATTAATGATGGAATCGGGAATCCCGCGATCATTGTGACGCGTGCTGTGACTTACAGCATGGCGATGACCCGCCCATAGTTCGAACATTTTTCTTGGTATAAGGGTAACCGTCCGGAGCGGATTGTCGAGAACTGATTTTATGGCTGCTGATGTATAAACGGAATTTGCTTCGGCCTCGGTGATGTTTTCCCCGGCTCCTGGTCTTGCCCCCGGTGCACCGACACCCTCTATCAGTGGGGGAGGCATCAGGCCTCCTGTCGCATCGGGATTGTGACCAATCCAGAGGACTACTCCACTTGATGTTTGGAGAGTTGTTGATCCTACAACCATCGAGTTTCGAACTATCCATGGAGAAACGATTACGATTGTGATCCCGACGATTATAAGAGCCTTTTTAAGGCTGTTTCGAACGTCATGGCGGTTTATCAAGAAGTCCGCAGCGAACGCACCAACCGGGATACAGATTGCAACCGGTCGAACCAGCACGGCGAGTCCGGTTAAAATTCCGATCAAGATTAAACCATTGGTAGTCGATGATTTGACGGATCGCATTAGCAGCCAACTGATGAGCAACAGCTGCAATATGAAGAGCGACTCTGTTCCGTGTGTGCTCGAGTAAAGCACTAAAGTTGGGTTGATTGCGACCAGCAGGGTTGCGAGAAGTGCGAATCGGTCGTTTAGGAGATAACGAGATATAACAAAGACCAGAGCTACGGACCCCACAGCCATCAAAGCATTCACCAACTGGGCGGCGATCAGTGAGTATCCAAAGATTCGGTACACGATCGAAAGGAAAAATGGCCAGCCAATAGCATAGAACGCTGATGGCTCACCAAACTCGTCTACATATCCCTGGCCATTAGCCAATCGTTGGGCGAGAAGATCGTATTGGTGAAAGTCCGAACCGGGGATTGTCTGAGCGTAAAGTACCCACCCGAATCGCAGAACTGCGGCCAGGGCTATGACCGCGATTAGCAAGCGGTGAGTGTTCGATATTTCGTGAATCAACGAGGACGTTCGATGATTTATAGTTTCTGCGAAATCGTTCATATAAAACTGGTCAGGTCTTCGAGACAATGTGAAAGTGTATCAGGAGAGGATTATTGAATCGATAGAAAAGTCTATACGGGTATCTGACTGAACGCGGTAGTACCGAAAGCGTTGAATTGGGGAATTCTTCCCTCGGGTTCCTTAATAATTTTCACGTGAGACTGAGCAGACAGGCGTTCAGCAAGGTTGGTCATCCGGCGAAGACCTCGCCCATTGGCGACTCCGAATTCAGCGTCGGATATAGAACTTATGCCATGTTTTTTTGCGTACCTGACGGCCATAAGAAGACCATACGCGGTCCATGGCGGAGTCAGTTTCCCGAGACGCTCCTGATATTGATAGTCGCCACGAGCTGCCCGTATCCGACTGTATGCGAATCTGGGGATTAGTTTTCGCGTCAGCGAACCTATTTTAAGCATAGAGGTGGAACCTTAAACACCACGCGAACGACGAAGTTTTTGCATTACACCAAGTTCGCTGTCGTAGACGCGTTTCACACCATCGCCAAGTGCCGTCTCGACTATGCGTATGTCTCGAACGAGCCGCGCTACTTCGTGGGGCTCTATTGAGGCTGCTTGATCGCTACCCCACATTGCGCGATCGATCGTTATATGACGCTCGACGAGACAGGCTCCGATGACCGTTGCCGCTATTGTTGTCGCAAGTCCAATTTCGTGACCGGAGTATCCGATCGGAACGTCGAATTCCTCAGCCAGAGTGTGGATCATGTTTAGATTCAACTCCGGTGATGGGCAAGGATAGGCACTGGTTGAATGGCATATGAGTAAGTTTTTTGTGCCAAGAGTTTCGATACCTCGCCTGATTTCGTCCATAGTAGACATACCTGATGACATGATCACTGGACGACCCGTCGAACGGATCTAGGAAGTCAAGCAGGGAGTTAATCGTAGAGTTCATGCTGAAGACTGGCATGCGTATCAACGAAGCGTTGAGCATCACATGGGAGCAAAGGGTCGC
>CAJQSP010000044.1 GCA_905614375.1 uncultured Dehalococcoidales bacterium
ACTGGCATGATTTGGGAGCACTTCTCCGAAGATTGGGCAATTGATTGGAACTACAACCTCGACGATCAAAAAAACCTGTTCCGGCCGTATGGCTATCTAGTAGGACACTGGACTGAGTGGACGAAGCTTTTACTCATCCTCGAAGAGCACAATCCGCAGGACTGGATGCTTCCTCAGGCGCAAAAACTATTCGATGCGGCGGTGGAGAAAGGTTGGGATAAAGAGAACGGTGGGTTCAATTATTCGATCAGCCCTTCTGGAGGAATCATCGATACGGATAGGTATTACTGGGTGCTCTCTGAAACTATCGCCGCCGCAGGTTTATTGGCGAAGCGAACGGGGAATGATCTGTACTGGGACTGGTACGAGCTAACATGGCAATGGTCGTTAGATAATCTCGTTGATCAGAAATACGGTGGCTGGTATCGTATTCTCGACAATAATAATCAGCGATACGACAATCTAAAAAGTCCAGCATCGAAGACGGATTACCATCCGGCTGCTGCTTGCAAGGAACTGTTCAAACGGTTTTAGCTGCACATTTTTAGGTGAATTTAGCCCGCACTCGAACTAAATCACCGCTGCGCGGGTTGACCATACGGCTGAGATTGCTTACTGTTGAAAGTGCTAGCGGAAGTGGCTCAGTGGTAGAGCATCTCCTTGCCAAGGAGAGGGTCGCGAGTTCGAACCTCGTCTTCCGCTCCATAGTGAACCAAACTTAGAAGCCCTTGCAGAAATGCAGGGGCTTTTCTGTTAGTTACTCCAAAGTTACTCCAATAGCACGATTTAATTCGCTGTTTCGCTCGGCTGTCGTACCTACTGGCAACACCCACCGCCGATACCCGCATGCCCCATTTTTTATACAGATGGTGGGTGTTAGAGTGCTGAAAGCTATTTATTCGTTTTGATATATCATCCTGATTCTGTAAGGAAATTAGCGGTTCGCTGTTTGTTAGCGAAAGCTGCAGCGATATGCATCGGTGTTTGGCCGAGATCATCGAAACTGGTTAGTGAACATCCGCGTTTTTCTAACCAGATGCAGATTATGTACTCATCATGAAATGCAGCTGCATGCATGGGACTCGGCCCATAGGAATTGTGTTTGATGAAGGGCAGATCTTCTTTGAGTATTTTCTATAGCAGAACTTCGTCACGGGTCATGATTATGTTGGCGAGGTCATACATTGGCTGTGAGCTTCCGGTAATGAGTAGGACAAGATTGAATTAGAACAGAAACCTCTACTGACCTAAAAGTGTTGTTGTCCTAAAAAAAGACGAGGACAATTTCGCTCTCATTTAACGCAACGCAATCATCAAAAACGATCGCGCTAATCTATAAATCGGCGCGTTAGTCTATAATCCGTCAATTACTGGATTGGACGGGAATCAGATGTCTGAAAACAAAGATCACATACCGATTACGGAACTATTTTCTCGTCTACGAGAGGTCTGGTACCTCGACCGTGCGGTACTGGAGAACAGGGTCGACATCGCACGTGACCTTATCGCAGGGGGAGATGATGTTAACAAGAGGGACAAAGACAACAGTACTTCCCTGCACGTTGCAGCCCTCGTGGACTCCCTTGATGTGGCCATACTTCTGCTTGAGCATGGCGCAGAGGTCGGTGCGAAAGACAAATCTGGCAATACGCCCCTGCACAGAGCAGCCTGGAAGAACTCCCTCGACGTTGCTACGCTGCTGATCGAACGTTGCGCAGAGGTTGGTGCGAAAGACATATCTGGCAATACGCCCCTGCACATTACAGCCATGGGTAACTCACTCGACGTTGCCTCCCTGCTGCTCGATAGCGGTGCCGACATTGAAGCAAAGAACGGTGATGGCTGGATGCCCCTGCACACCGCAGCCTACACAAACTCCCTCGACGTTGCTACGCTGCTGATCGAACGTGGTGCAGAAGTCGAAGCGAGTAGCGAAGGCGGCTCGACCCCATTGCACTGGGCAGCCAGTATGAACTCACTCAACGTAGCCATACTGCTACTTGAGCATGGTGCAGAGGTTGATGCGAAAGACGAATCCGGCAATACGCCCCTGAATAACCATTTTCGTGATTATGTAAATCCACAGGCGGAGTTTTCGCCGGGCTCAAAACTCCCGGCAACATCTCCCGAGACACAGGAGCAATATCTGGGGATGACACACCTGCTGACCGAGTATGGCGCATTGGACTATCTACAGTTTGAAAATAAGGTATCTTTTTGGTCGAAGTTTAATTTGAAAAGATGAGAACAGAACCTGTTGTAGAGGGAGCGTCAAATTTGTGAATAAATCAAATAATCCAGATGAACATGACGAAACGACAACTTGGGGAGATTTGGGGAAGTCCATAGCCAAAGCACCGTTAGGATTTGCTAAATGGTACGTAAATTGGAATAACCTAAGCCAGCAGTTTAAAGATGCCGTATCTGGTCGTGAAGAAGCAGGTCAAAAACTAATCAAGGCAAGCAAGCGCGGCGAAGACCTTACGTCGGTGAACATTGGTACAGATAAAGAGCCAAAATTCATCTCCAATGTTGATGAATTTAACTATTACATCGCGAATATTCCCGTCGATGGGGAATACCAAACAAGTCTTATCCAGCAGTTTATGTCTGGGAAAAAAACTTACAGCGATTTAGCTGAAGAATTAGCTGCTGAACAGGAGCCAACTGAGGAGGAAAACATCGAGCACTCTTTAGGCATGCTCTCCGGACGTCATGTCTCTCGTCAAACAAGCACATCCTCGACTTTCCGAACAGAAAACGATTTGGAAGAGTTTATACACACTAATTGGGACCGCACTGATTTCGGAAAACATTACGACCTAATTGGACGGCAGTACTACACAGATACCGGCCCGCTAGATCTTCTTGCCATCAGCAAGGACAGAACAAAGTATTTGGTCATCGAATTAAAGAAAGGTAAAGCTAGCGATGACGCTGTCGGACAGATACTCCGTTATATGAGTTTTATTAGGGAGAATGTTGCTAAAGAAAATCAAAAAGTTGAAGGCGCAATAATCGCTCTGGAAGCTAATCAGAGACTTTCTAGGGCTGTCCGTGAGGTTCCCAATATTGAATTGTATTATTACGAAATGTCTACCATAACTACGGAAGGTTAAGTAAAGGAGCGGATAAATCAGGGATTGATCTGAACGAATTGTTGCCAGAGGCCGAAGATCTCGAAGAAGATGACGAAGAACTGCCCTGGTGATCCTCTCCTTACGAATAGTCTTTTGAGCGGACATCACAACTTTTATTTGATCCCTGATCTGGTCTAATCTAGCGTCACCAGTTATTCAGTCAGCGGAACTAAAAGCATGGAAGACCTCATCAGCGTAATACTCAGCGGAAACTACCCTCGTGCCTTTTCAATACTGCGCGACCGAAAGCCTTTCATCAAGAGAGACCCTGACGGCTGGACGCCCATGCACGCTGCAGCGCTGAGAGATGACTACCTTTTGATCCAGCTACTCCTGAGAAGAGGGTGTTCCCTGACAAGTTTCTGTGCTGAGGGAGAAACCCCTGTGCACATTGCCGCCTCAAGTAAATGGCCAAGGTTCCTTGACAAGGTACTGGACCCCTCGCTGATATGCATAAGGGAAAACAATGAGTTTGGCAGGATGCCTCTGCACTCAGCGGCTGCATATGGACAAATGAAGGCAGTGAAGATTCTAATTGGAGCTGGCGTAGATCCGGATGTGCGAGACCTGTGTGGCTGGACCGCGATGCATTATGCGCTGATTTACGAAGACCAGCCTGAGATGATTTACACCCTCGCACGCCTGGGAGTTCCCATCGACCAGAAAGATAATTCCGATCATGAGACACCCCTTGATTATGCCCTCCGATATGGTTTGTTTGCGTCAGCGAACGCATTGCTAGACCTGGGTGCAAACCGAAGACGTGTCAAACGAGGGAGACTTGATTTTCTTGACGCTCCCAATGCCCTTGGATGGGCTGGGGTTTTATAGGAAGTTATGCCCCCGCAGTACCGCAGACGGTAGCGAGCTGACCGACTTCGTTCTAAGCGTGTTTCGTGGAGAGAACGGTGCAAGCACCAAAGAGCGCATGGACGCTGCTACATGGCTTGCAGACCGTGGCTTCGGGAAGCCAACAGTGAACGCAGCTGCACAGGCTCCGGGTATTGGTGACTTCACCATCGTCATTGGTGACC
>CAJQSP010000045.1 GCA_905614375.1 uncultured Dehalococcoidales bacterium
GATTCCTGTGAACGATGAAATGCTCGCTTTTTGCCGCCAGTGATCTTCTAGTGCATGAACAGTGCAATGATCACCCGGTGTGCAGTCACCTTGAACAAACGGCCCGGTACCAACGTGGTGGGCTCGGGCCCACTCAACACCTTGGGTGTCAGCCGATGTTACTTTGTGCGGACCCCGTGCGGCTGAAAGACAACCGAATTGAGATACCGGCAGACAGTAGTAAACCGGAGTTACAAGACCAATTTCGATCGTGTACTGGTCAATTACAGAGGCTTCCAAGAAAATCGCAGCGAAGTCACCACCGTCAGACCCGCAAGCCCCACTACCAACAACACGCTCTTCACATTTGGTTCAAGTCGAGCAGAGGTGCTGGCATCTCAAGGAAACCCTACAAGTACTGACGAACGCACAGAACAGAAGTGGTTCTACGGAGAGAGTTGGGTGCAGTTCATCGATACGTACTACGGTGACGAAGTAATGGGCTGGAAACTCTGACGACAACCAAAGGCTCAAGTAGTGCCTAGGAATCACACGGTCTGTTGTGCCCGACTAACCAAAATATTTTGCCCGTCGTTTGAAGCCGGAAAGATCAGTCAGACGTCACAACATCGAAGACCTGAAGGCGATGCCGATTGCTATCGACAACCAAAACGTGACCATCGCCGTCGAGCGTTATCGAAGTCGGACCCCAGAACAGTTTCTCAATGTGAGCCGAGCGCTCATGCGGATCGTCGCTGTTGAACACAAGATCCATATCCAGATCGGATGCATCTCGCGCCGCACTCTCTTCGACATTGGCGTCCAAAAAGTCCTGCGCCCATTTTGAAATCGTAGCCTGACCCTCATTCTGTTCCACGAACCCACCGTCTGCATCTAGCACCTGGATCCGCTGGTTACCCCAATCGGCAACGTACATGTACCCATCAGAATCAACGCATACATCCGAAGGTGCGTCGAACTCACCTTCACCGCTCCCTACCGAGCCGAAATTGGCAAGAAACACGCCGTCAGCAGAAAACTTCACGATCCGATCATTACCCCAATCCGCAACGTAAAGATTGTCGTCGCCATCGACGTGCAGACCCCACGGCAAATTCAACTGGCCATCACCCGATCCGAACTCACCGATCGTAGTGAGATGCTTCCCGTCTCCGGTGAATTTCTGAATCCGACCGTTCAGATGATCGCTCACCAGCAGTTCGTCCTTCGAGTTGAACGCTAATCCATTCGGACCGTTCAACTTGCCTTCATCGGTGCCACTTTGGCCCCAGGTATCGAGCAACTCGCCGTCCAGCGTACGAACCAAGATGCGGTTCAAATGATCGTCGCTGGTGAACAGCCGTTGTTGACTATCTATCGCAGTCGACGCATTCCAGATCGCCTGTCCCGAGCCTTCGCCAAACGAACCGAATGTGCCGAAATACTCTTCGCCAAGGTTCATCACCGTCATGCGGACGCCACGGGGATCGCTGTCAGAACCCCGCCCAAGCACAAAATACGTGCCATCAGCCGCTACCGCCACTGACCACGGATAGTAAAAACCGCGACCCTCCATTGCTGCCACGCCAATCGTACGGTTGTAAGTAAGTCGCGCAGTTCTGGGTTGTGTTGTTGTGGTCATAGAAAAACTCCGCCAACTAGGCTCTCTGGAACTCCGGTGTCGCACCAACAAGTTTCAACACATTGGCCACCTGTTCAGGGCCTGCGTTGCCCGAATCCAACTGGTTGACCTGCGTTTTGGCGAACTCGACCAGTGCGGATCGTGTCTTGTCTGAAATGTCAGAAACCGACAATTCATCAAGCGCACGTTCGACCAGATCCTCGGCATTTAACTCACCGTTGTTGTCCGAAAGAATTCGATCGATCAGCGTCTGCACGCCAGGACTTTCGATATTACCAAGCCGCTCCGAAGCGAAGTTCACCCGCTCGACAAGCGCACCCGAATCGATCCACTCAGTACCCCAGTGCCAACCCTCGACAGACGGCGGGTTCAACAGCCATTGCCCCATGTAAGTCGACTGTAAGTTCGTCGGATTCATATCCACTTTCGGCCGATTGAACTCACCCGTTAATCGCAGAACGCCCGCCACTAATTCAGCAGGGCTCTTCACCCGCTGATAGCGCGCCTGTTCCGACTTGAAGAAATCCGACTTGAAGAGGAATCTCAGCATTTCCTCGACGTTGTAACCACTGTCAAAGTAAACCTTCGACAACGCAGCGATAGCTTCCGGATCACGCGGCTCCTTGTATGGCCACTCCGGCACCGGCGGTTCGTCGGCGACGAAGAAGCTGTACATGTGCCTCGACAAAAACGCTGCCGTTGCCGGTTGATCGCAAATGATGTCGACGATGTCTTCACCGTTCAAGTTGCCTTTGTGGCCTAAAAATTCTTTTTCGCCATTGTCGTGGTCGTGTTCCTTGTATTCGAAATGGAACGATAGCCGGCCGTACGGCCATACCGAGTCACGTGCACTTTTGAGTGTCATGTACTTGGTGTTGCCAATCGTCCATCCTGTGAACGCCCGTGCTGCTTCTTTCACATCGTGCTCGGTGTAGTTACCGACTCCCATCGAGAACAATTCAAGTAACTCTCGCCCATAGTTTTCGTTCACAGAACCATTGTGGTTCTCCGAATTGTCCAGCCACACGATCATCGCCGGATCTCTCGAAAGTTCCATAAGAAGATTCTTGAAACTACCCATTCCATGTCGCTCAAACATCCTGATCTGGTCGTGCAGCACTTTGCCGTTCGCAAGCTTCGAATAGCCAGTTGCAAACATGCCGTGCCACATGAGGCCGACCTTCTCTCGCAAAGGAGCGTCGGTCGAAACCATGCGGTACATCCAGTTACCACTAGGCGACTGGTTGCCCATCATGCCCGAATACTCAGGGTGATATCGACGAATCAAATTGTCGGTGATTCTGGTTGGTCGATCGATCGCGCTGAGCAGGTTCTCAACCGTTTCATCGTAACCCTGCTCAACCAGCTCGTCGAGCCGCCCTCGCGATGCGCCAAAACCGGCGCGACGCATCAGGTGAGCCATCAGTTTTACGTCATTGCTAGCCACAGCTTACCGCCTAATCATGTCGAACTGCTCGTAATTTTTATTGAGAATTTCCTGTGGATTAATGCCCATCCATTGGTCGAGGACCGTTGCGTAAATCCCCCGGAAATCGTTGTTGAACTTCATATCACCCTCGATTTGTTCGCTCGGGTCTAGAGACGGATACTCTCCGTAGAAGCCACCCTTGACCGGGTTTCCGAGAACAAAAGCAACTCCGCCAGAACCGTGATCCGTCCCGCTGCCGTTGTCTTGAATCCGACGACCGAACTCCGAGAAGATCATTACTACAGCGTCATCACCACGACCGTGCTCTTCGAGGTCTGCAATGAAATCGTTCACTGCCGTCGAAAGCTCGTGCCACAACTTCGCGTGATTTTCGAGTTCGCCAGCGTGCGTGTCGTATCCTCCGTGCTGAGTATAGAAAACACGGGTCCCGACGTCGGCGAGTAGCACCTGCGAAATATCACGCAGGCTCTGGGCGATCGGAACACCTGCATACTCGATCGAAGATGAGTACTGAGCCGGAGCAGTTCGCAAGATATCTGCCCCGAGATAAGCACCCATCCCGGTCTCGCTGATCGCCTGCAACATTGCATCCCGAGTGTCGTCTGGTCCATACATTCGAGCAAAAACATCGACAGCTATTTCACGGGTCATCCGATCTGCAATATCTGGCATCAAGCCATATGTTTCAAGATTGCCAACCGACGCAACTGGCACACCTTTTGCGTGAAGCGCCCGTGGCAATCCACGACCAAAATTGATGCCCGTAATAACATTCTTGGCTTCTGGATCCAGCTCACGAATCGTGCGACCAAGCCAACCGCTGTCCGCAATGTGATCCGATTCCGCAGTGTGCCAAATGTCCATCGATCGGAAGTGCGATCGATTCGGCTGCGGGTAGCCCACTCCCTGCACAATAGCCAGCTTGCCGGCATCCCACAGACTTTTCATCGGACCCATGCTCGGGTTAAGCCCCAGCGTGCCGTTCAGGTCGATGACATTGTGTTCAGTAAGGTGGATCGCCCTTCGTGAATCGTGATAAATTCCGTTGGTGTACGGCACGACCGTGTTCATCGCGTCATTCCCACCCGAAAGCTGAATAACGATTAGCGATGGCTTGAGCTGAGCGGTGACCATGGCGGATAAAATCTTTCGTGGATATTGGAAGTAGCTGACTCGAACACCTTATCAACAACAAGGCCACTTGAGAACCATTCGACCAAGTATCAGGAGTACAGCGCTGGCCGTTTCAATTAGTGTGCTTACATTTCACAATCGGGATGACCATATGTTTCGCCCCAATGCGTTCGGTCTAGATGTACGCGATTGCGAGCTACTACATGTATTTGTTTAGTTAATCAGCATTGTGACCAGACGAGTTCGAAACGTAGAATAGGTGCGCCCGGGATTAATAACAACGAATAGGAGCCACGTCTTGCGAATTGGGAATAGCCCGTTTGAATATGAGTGGATTTCAGATTGGGCCAAAATTCCTAATCAAGAAAGCGCAACATCCGGGTGGGCGCACCACGGTATGGCGGTTACCGATTCCGGAGATGTGATCGCTATCCACCCCGCCGAGTCGCTTGCCATGGTGTTCGATCAGGGCGGCAAGTTATTGAGATCGTTCGAGATTCCTGTTCGAGAAGCCCACCAACTTACCCTGGCCAAACTCGAGGGCGAGCAGTTTTTATGGATCGCCGACCCCGGTCGAAAAAATATCAAAACAAACGGAGCATATGAACCTACGCAGGGCGAATGGCGCGGTCAGGCAGTGCGTGTGTCCGTGGATACAGGCGAGCGAATACAGCAGATAACGGCCCCGTCCCACTCGGCTTACAACGACGGAGATTTCGCTCCGACCTCCGTTGCAGTATTCGAAACCACACGAGGCGGAAACGGCGATGTATGGGTCACTGACGGCTACGGGGCGAGTCTAGTGCACCGTTTCAGCGGGGACGGAAACTACATTCAGACGATCACTGGCGAAGAGGGCGAAGGTGGCCGCTTCGATTGTCCGCACGGAATTTGGATCGACTATCGTAGCGACAATCCCGAACTCTACGTCGCGGATCGCACTAACAGGCAAGTCCAGGTCTATGACCTCCAAGGCAAATACAAACGAACGTTCGGAAAAGGGCTCCTCACCAGTCCGAGCTGCTTTGCGATCGACGGATCCAACATCATCGTCGGCGAACTGAGAGCACGATTAGCAATGTTCGACATCAACGATGAGTTCCTAACGTTCATCGGTGAGAACGAGGCCATCGCCAGAGTCGAGCGCAACAGCGCTGATGATGTACCCGGCTGGCCAAACGGACTCGACGATTCAGGCAATGCGGCCCGCTCAACGGTTCTCGAAGAAGGCAAGTTCAATAGCCCTCACGGCATAGCCACCGACCCTGCAGGCAACATCTACTCTGGCGAATGGCTAATCGGCGGCCGCTACACCAAGCTAGCAAAGCTCGGCTAACAAGAATTCTTTAAGGTAGTCAAGTGATCGCTGGACGAGGCTGTCTGTCCGACGCTCAATCTCGTCAGGCTTCCTACGCTCTATGTCTCTGTTTTCAGGCATCTAAATGCATTACCAAGGCATCTCCTCCGGGTCGTCGGACTTATTATCAAATCGATCAAGGATACTTTGAGCCGCCACAATGAGGTCGTCGATATCGAAACCATGCCCGAGTTGGGTCTCTAGGTATTCAATTCTCTTCATCAGTTTTTCGGAGAAGTTCCTGAAGTAGTTCTCCCCACGGTCTTCAGTTTCCCTAGCAGCGAGCACGTTCGCCCAATCATCCGACTGTTCAAGACTGGCCTTCATAGATACCAGTTCAGTTATGTGGTTCCTGATCTGGTATAGCCGACGAATCATCCTCATCAGGTCGTACCCGACCCCTTCACCCTGTACAGCGTCTTCTGAAGCGTTGTACTGGTCGACGATACTCCTTATCGCATCCTTGTCGCCTTTTGCATAAGCTTCATTCAGGTCAGCCATCAGCCTGGTACGAAGCTCCCGGTCTTGCTCATCGTCCGCAAGATCGGGGTGGATCTTTTTGGCAGCAACCCTAAACATGGACTTCAATTCGTCATCAGCAGGTTTTTCCTGCCAGTCAGCATCAGAATCCGGGGGAGTTGTAGGGGCGCCTGAATAATCACCAAGCAGTTCTCTTAACGCCTGAAGCGCTTTATCAAGACCTGCCTTGTTTCCACGTGCAGCAGCAACTTCAACATCCAGGATATGTAACTTCAGGATCAGTGGCGCAATGGTCGCTGTCATCTGGTCCTTGAACCATTTTATTGAACGGAGCATGTCGGCCAGTTCGGCCTCGAGCTCCAGCATCTGGCCCTCGGCCTGAGCTACCTGTACTTCGTACTTCCCAAGTTCGATCTCTTCAGGGGATTTGTTCGGCTTGTTTTTATCTGTCATGTCAGCTGTTATTGTCTCGATCCATCCAGCTAAGGTCTATCCCGTCGGGATTTTGATTGGGTTACAGAGTAAGTCAAGTGCTGTTTCGATGATGTAGCGGAGCACACTAGGTGCAGGGTTGGAATCCCCCAATGCGTGTAGTGATGTAGTGTCGTGTACTACCTTCGTACCTATTAAGAAAAGAGTAACTACACGAATAGTATTCTTCGGTGAAATTTATAACGGCCTATTTATTGATCGCCTTTGCCAACACAATGTGTACGATGGAGCCCAAAGGTGAACAGTGGCGAGATGTCCAGTTCCGGACATGCTCGCAAGTTTCAGGTTCAACGTTGTGTTTCTTCGTACGTGAAAGTTACCTATGAGAGTCGAAAACGAACAATACCGAAGCATCTGGCTGGATGATTCAGACCTTAAGGTCCGCGTCATCGATCAGACCGAGCTACCTCACAGATTTGTAGTGAGGCAACTGTCGAATTTAGAAGAAGTCGCAAGCGCAATCACATCAATGAAGGTCCGCGGAGCACCACTTATAGGTGTTGCGGCTGCATATGGAATGTATCTGGCAATGCTTGAAGATCCCTCAGACCACGCCGTTGAAGCCGCGTATACATTGCTCATCGCAACCCGGCCTACAGCCGTCAATCTACGGTGGGCGTTGGATCAGATGAAAAAGACATTGCTTACGATAACCGTGGAGCAACGGGTTGAAATAGCGAAACAGACAGCATCCGAAATGGCAGATGACGATGTGAAACTGAACGAATCTATCGGCGACCACGGCTTGGATCTTCTCAAGAAAATCGATAGTAAAAGAGACGGGACAAGTCCGCTGAACATCTTGACCCACTGCAACGCCGGATGGATGGCGACAGTCGATTGGGGAACCGCTCTGGCGCCTATTTACAAGGCTCATGACGCCGGCATTCCGGTACATGTGCTGGTCGATGAGACGAGACCCAGAAATCAGGGTGCCAACATTACAGCATGGGAGTTGGGTCAGCACGGCGTGCCCCACACGATCATTGCCGACAACGCCGGAGGCCATCTCATGCAGCAGGGCATGGTCGATCTGTGCATCGTAGGCAGCGACCGCACTACAGCTTCAGGCGATGTGTGTAACAAGATTGGCACATACCTGAAGGCCCTTTCTGCGCACGATAACGACGTTCCATTCTACGTAGCGCTGCCCAGTTCAACGATCGACTGGACAATCTCGGACGGCGTCGAGGACATTCAGATTGAACAGAGAGCGCCTGAAGAACTTTCAGTGGTCAAGGGAATTCAAGAGTCCGGCGAGATAGTCAGCGTGAACATTTATCCGGAAGGCAGTGAAGTCTCAAATTATGCCTTCGATGTGACACCGTCGAAATATGTGACCGCACTGATAACTGAACGTGGAATTTGCGAGGCTACGGGAGAAAGTATGAAGTCGATGTTTTCGGATTTAGCCGATGGATAACAAGTGGTCACAATCAGACCTGGAAGAGCTAGAATCCCGCGATGCACTACGCGGGATCAACGATGATATTTCGCTGAGCGTCTATTGCACGAGGTTAATTGGCGCAAATCCAAATCTGGTACTCCACGGTGGTGGGAACACATCTGTAAAAACCGTACAAAAAGATCTATTCGGAAACGAAGTCGAGGTGCTGTGCATAAAGGGCAGCGGCTGGGACATGGGCGAGATACTCCCAGCCGGACTTCCCCCCGTTAAGTTGGCCCCGCTTCGACAGTTGAAGTCTCTAGAGAGTCTTTCTGATGAAGATATGGTGAGTTATGTCAGATCGAACCTTCTCGATTCCGCGTCACCAACTCCATCGATCGAAACCCTGAGTCACGCGTTCCTTCCGCACAAATTCATCAACCACAGTCACGCTTCGGCTATTTTAAGCATCACCAACCAACCGAACGGTGAGGATCTCTGCCGAGAAATTTTCGGAAGCACCATGGGGGTCGTTCCGTACATTATGCCGGGATTTGGACTTGCGAAAAATGTCTCGGAAGTATTTGAGGAAAATCCCGAAGTTGATGGTCTCATATTGCTGAATCACGGGATTTTTACTTTTTCCGATGATGCTCAGACCTCGTATCGACACATGATCGACGCAATTTCGACGGTCGAAAATAGGCTGGAAGACGGCAAAAAACATGTGTTCGTACCCGCCACAATCCCTCCGACATTACAATCACTAGCGTCGGTAGCCCCGATAGTCAGAGGTGTGTGCATATCTCAGGATGAGAGACTCGGAAAGGGAAATAATGCCTCCCAAAACAAGCTGATTCTGGAGTTCCGATCGTCCGACCAAATTCTTGAATTCGTTAACGGGAAAGAAGTTGATCGATACAGTCAGGGCGGAGTAGCAACTCCAGACCATGTAATCAGGACCAAAAACTGGCCGCTGGTTCTTCCTTTCCCGGAAGCTACGGAAAACGGAAATTTCCGGGAACGAACCGAGCAGTTGACCAAGGAATTCCAGCACAGATACGACTCCTACTTCCAGCGACAGGTAGAAAGCAGGAAGATTCAAAAGACCAAGTTGGACTCGACACCGCGCGTTGTGCTGGTGCCGGGTCACGGATTGTTTGGGATAGGACGAGACCGAAAAGAGGCAATGATCTCAGCCGATATCGCCGAAAACTTCGTCCAAACCATCACGAACGCCGAATCAATAGGTGAATACAAAACGCTAGACGAAGCCGATGTCTTCGATGTCGAGTACTGGTCGCTGGAGCAAGCGAAACTTTCAAAAACCAGTACGCAACCCCTACTAGGGAATGTTGTTGCGATCACTGGCGGCGGCGGAACAATCGGCACAGCTATTGCCAATGAGTTCAACAAACTTGGCGCCCAGATAGCGCTTCTGGACCTGAACTTTCCTAAACAAGATCACCGATTCTTGCAACTTGAATGCGATGTGACCGAGCAGGCAAGCGTCAAATCGGCTTTTGAGAAGATCTGCGAACACTATGGCGGACTGGATATCGTGGTTTCCAACGCTGGAGCCATGCATCTAGGCAGCATGGAAAACGTCAGTGATGAGACTTTGAGGGAAAGCTTCGAGATAAATTTCTTTGCACATCAAACGGTGATGCAAACTGCAGTCGAAGTCATGAAGCTCCAAAACGTCGGCGGAAACCTCCTGTTCAACGTCTCGAAACAGGCCGTTAATCCTGGAGTTGATGCCGGTCCTTATGGGCTGCCTAAAGCGGCCACCTTGGCGCTGATGCGTCAATACGCACTCGAAACCGGCAAATATGGCATTCGTGCAAACGCGGTCAACGCCGATCGAATCCAAAGCGGCTTACTCACAAAAGAGATGATTAGTGCGCGGGCCCAAGCGCGTGGTGTTGACGAAGTTGAGTATCTTGCTGGAAATATTCTAGGTAAAGAAGTTACCGCAGAAGACGTTGCCCGGGCGTTCGCTCAGTTGGCGTTGTCCGAAAGCACCGTTGCGAACGTCACCACGGTTGATGGCGGGAATATTGCTGCCGCACTAAGGTGATCTTTCGATAGTGAGTGCCCACGATCTTACCGCCACAAACAACCTGCATTGTTTGTATTGGTACTTTCCTCTAGGCCGACTAATACGTCCCTGTGCTGACCATCCCGAACCCACGCTTTAGCAAAGCCAGCGGCAATTAGTTGAACGGCAGATTGTATGACTTAGGCCATACTGCCGCCACGTTGGTGCTTGCCGCCGGTGTTCCTATCGGCGACGTTAGTGATCGCCTCGGACATGCGACTCCAGGGTTCACAATGACGGTCTACAGGCATGCAATACCTGGTGCGCAAGAGGAAGCGGCCGAACGACTGGCAGCGTTGCTACATGGTGATGCGTATGTGTCAGATGGCAACAAACTGTCGCCAGGATTGTCGCCACAACGAAAACTGGCCGCTATTTCGTAAGAAAAGCGGCCAGTTTGATTTCAGTTTGGTGACGGGCCGGGGACTTGAACCCCGAACCTAGTGATTAAGAGAACTGCGTCAAGTTTGCCACATGGTTGTTGATGATTGTCATCCAACGCCCGCTGTTGAACTGGTAATCAATGCTTTTGCCCAATAATGACGCGTACTCAGTTTGGTTCCCAAATCACATAGTGGCACCAAAATTGGCACCACTCAGGACTCCGGTTCGGACTTGTGTTTACCTTTTATGAAAGACTGCTTTTGCATCAAGTTTTTCTCGTCATCAGGGGCGTGATCAAGAATTAATTTGCGCAATTTTACTATTCGAGTGCGGAGTTTTTTATAGTGGGTACGAGTGTCTTCATCTGCTCTCTTAGCGAAAGCCAATGGATTGGTATCGCAAATATGTAAATATCTGAGTCGGTCTTCTAGTTTTAGGTAGGGATCGTACTTAATAGCAAGAGCCAGTAATTCTGGGTGAATGCGCCCTCGGT
Source organism: uncultured Dehalococcoidales bacterium (assembly GCA_905614375.1). Next base: position 10,900 of record CAJQSP010000045.1, read on the forward strand.
ATTCCTTTAATCCCCTTGGGTAGTGCTCTATGTAGTGAATCAGGCGTCTGTCGGTGAAGTCTTCGGTAAGGTGAACACCAAAGGCCCTTTCAGCACCGACTTTTTTGATTATCCGTTCAAGCCCGACGATATCTTGTTTTCTAAGTGCGGTGCGTATTTCGTTTGCAAGTGTCAAATATTTATCCAATAAATATGGGGGTTTTTCTGATCGTCCATCCAGTTAAGGTCTATCTCGTCGGTATTCGCACCGTGTCCGATCAGCAGACGGGCTACATTAAGAGAGTGCTTTACGCCTGTGTAGACTAGCGGTCGATTGTCAAAAATGTCCCTCGCTTCGATGTCAGCACCGTGTTCAATCAACTTCCCTGCAACGTTGACCGAGCGGTAAAAGGCTGCGATGTGCAGAGATGTGCTGCTTTCGATGTCCTCGTCCACAGCGCGATTATCTGCTGGTACGCAGGAACTACACACTAGTAGTTACCGCCAAAACTTTCTCCTAGATTTTTCTATTAACTCGAATATCTTCCCGTCATCTGAAGCTTTTGTTCTCCCAGTCAAATTATTCACCCATCGATCAGGCAGGGCGGACTTTCCATGTAGGGCGCCAACTGCAGCACCCACTATGGCAGCGATCGTATCGTTATCACGCGTATCGTTGACTGCTCTCACAATGGCTTCTTCGGGATCGTGAGAAAAATTAGAGAGAATCAGTAAAGCTGCGGGCACTGTCTCAAGTAAGTAAGCTCCTGAATACCACGAGTCAATGACTGATTCGTAATCCTTTTTTTCATCAACCGCTTTAGTTACATATTCGGTGCAGTACTCTGTTAGAGAACCCTCGAAATCATGTAGGTTCGCACCACCCCTTGGACGCAACTTTACTTCGCCTTCAAGCGGACCAGAAATTTCGGTGAATCGATTTACCCACCATGTCGTAGCGGGATCTTCTTTTTTGTCGAGTAATTCCCATAGCATCAAGACGAACGCCAGACAGGCTGCCGTCGAAGTGCGGTCATTATGGGTCATCATTGCGCAAAGTGCAGTATCTGCCCACAATCCCGCACCGCCCTGCTTTAAATAAGGCACCAGAATTGGGGCTATGCGCATAAGGGCGCCATTGCCTGAGGCATTTGATTGTGGGCCGCACTCATACCAAGGCACATCCGATCGCATATTTTCAACAAATCTGTAGACAGTGTTCCCCATTCCAAATATTTGGTTGGCACTAAATACCCTAGCCAGATTTTCAGGCACGAATCCATTTTGGTTCAACAGATTTTCAAGTGTCCAGAATGCCATTTGCGTGTCATCTGATGGAACGCCCACAGGTTTTATCTCAGCATAATCGTTAGGCAAGTAATCTCTAATCTCTCCATATACATCTTTTCTTTCAGATGGAACCATGGACTCTGAAGTATTGCCGAGAGAGTCGCCGATGGCCAAACCCAACAACATTCCCTCGACTTTGTCATAATCGAATTCAATGGATTTTGGTTCGACAGGCATATCAAACAGAGAAGATTTTTCTAGCGCAATTATTTTTCGCTGGAATAGATATTCAAGGGTTTCCGGGTTGTTATTCATCATGCCGTCACTCTAGCACCCAAACGCATGTTCTTAATGCAAACTTCGCCATAGCCACTCGTACTTGCTCGAAGTCTTCCTTGAACATCTCTTTTCAGCAACTCGCATAAGCATCCGCATTCTTTTTCAACGTTATTGCCGAATACCGGCACTAACCGAGATTGGTTCTCAATCGTCTATTATTTAGCTTTATTGATAGAGCAACTCGTTTTTAGTAGCGTAAGAAAGATCGTTTGCATCACTCCGGTTTGGAATGATATTCACCTTTGATCAAACATAGCTTTTGCATCAAGATTTTCTCTTCAGCAGGAGCGCTATCAAGAATTAGTTTGCGAAATTTTACTACGCTCTCCTCGTCTATTCCGCTAACGGGAGCCATACGTGTTCGCCTAAAGCGACCTACGCTCATACGACCGAGAAAAGAATCGCAGACATGTAAATATCTGAGCCTGCGTCCTAGTTTCAACTCGGGATCGTACTTAAGAGCCAGAGCAAGAAATTCCGGATAAATGCCAGTCCTAGATTCCCGTAATCCCGATGGGTAGTTTTCCATATAGTGAATTAGGCGTCTGCCGCTGAAGTCTTCGGTAAGGAAAACACCAAAGGCTGCTTCAGCCCCGACTTTCTTGATTATCTGTTCAAGTCCGGCGATATCTTCGCCGTAAAGGGCGGAATGTATTTCGTTTGAAAGTCTCAAATATTGATCCAATAAATTTGTGTAAAGTTTTTCGTGAGTGCTTGGAAAAGAAGTGCGTTATGCACTGGTACTAGGAACTTAATCACTCCATCCGCCGGCGGTTTGATTGCGCCACCCACCGGCTAAGACGGGAGCAGATCCTCTGCCCGACATCCATCCCTGGTTCAATTGCGGATTGCAGTTGAGGTGTGCGTACACATTTGATCCGACCCTGACGATTCTCGTTCCACGGCTGAACCGCTGCCCACACTGATTGCAATTCCCCGAATACCGGGCTGTGAATATGTTGATGTTACTGTTGGTCATTCTTATGTCCTCGCTAG
>CAJQSP010000046.1 GCA_905614375.1 uncultured Dehalococcoidales bacterium
AAAACTCTAGTTGCTCAAAATGTAACCCTATACGCACACCACAAATTCGGTCGAACGCTGCGATACAACTTAAGAGAATAACTTCAGTTCTGTCGTTATTCATTCCGCAGTACCCCGGGACGGGACTATCATGCACGAGTCATCCACTATCGAGAAAATAACCTGAACGCCTCGTATGCCCTTCCAGCCCACTGATATCGAACTAGCCAGATGAAATCGTTCAAGCAACCTTTTTACGGGTGGTGGATCGTCGGAGCGGGTGGAATGGTCCAGTGGTACACATCTGCCATCTTCTGGCGCGGATTCCAAGCATTCGTCCCGCCAATATTAGAAACATTCGGTTGGAGCAGGGGTGTAACCGGAGCAGCCATATCTATCCAACGTGGCGAGAGCGGATTGATATCACCGTTTGTCGGCGTAATTCTCGACAAATATGGTCCACGTAAAGCGATGGCGTTCGGTGTACTTCTCACCGGCGGTGGGTTCGTCTATATGAGCCAAATGCAATCGCTTTGGCAGTTCTACGTAGCCATCGGACTGCTCACACTTGGGATGTCATTCGGGACATTCATCGTATTTGTAGTCACCGTCGCCAATTGGTTTGTACGGAAGCGTGCACGAGCGCTGGCCATATTGATGTCGTTCTCGGCAATTGGCGGAATTACTCTTCCGATCCTCGTCGCATCAATCGATACCTTCGGCTGGCGAGAGGTGATGCTGGCGTGCGGAATCGGATTCTGGTTGATTGGATTCCCAGCAACCCTGGTGATGCGAAAACAACCAGAAGAGTACGGAATGTTTCCAGATGGCGGACCAGATGATGACCACTCGGCCTCTGGTAAAGCAAATCAAGTTGGTGCGATTCGAGAGCAAGCCATTACGATGCGACAAGCCATCAGGCTACGTTTCTTCTGGCAACTCGCAATTGTCACCAGCCTTGGTCAGCTCGTCAGTTCAACCAATCTGTTCCACTTCGCTGCCCTCTTGGACTACGGCATGACTGCCGCACTAGCAGCTGCAGCTGCTGGTGCAGTTGCTATTGGCGATCTAAGTGGCCGAGCCGGTATCGCTGTAATTGGCGACCGCTTCGATAAACGCAAAATGCTCACCATTGCAATGATTATGCAAACCATCGGGGTCGCGGGACTCGCCGGGATCAACGCTGAAGTATTCGGAGTCAACCTCGGACTCTGGCCACTGCCGCTGTTCGTCGTGTTCTTCGGATTAGGATTCGGATCGTCGATACCGCTTAGACTCTCTATACTTGGAGATTACTTCGGCAGAACAAGCTACGGATCTATCGTAGGGCTAACCAGTTCTGTAAACGCTGTGTTTGGTGCAGCGGGGCCAGCTATGGTCGGCTTCATATACGACGGAACCGACAGCTACCGGCTAGGATTCACGACACTCGCGATCATGCTAGTGATGTCAATTCCGTTGGCACTCGGATTAGAACCAGCAGGGCGTGTGGCAGCAAAAGCTCGACAGCTAACACGACGAACATATCGTGAAAGAAATCGTTTCGAATCGTCCAATTAGCAATGCTTAATGCATCTCAATCGATAAACAAGCGTTTATAGGCGACTGGATCTATCGTCCAGACTTACTAACAGACCGGGCGACGAACGACCCGTCTGCCTTACTGATCAGCATAGCCACTACGACCTCGCCTACTTCGGGTTCTCTTCCACGGAACGTTGTGGCCTGATTCACGGTAAATACTTGGCCGTTGATTACCCAACTGTTGCCGTCAATCGCCGCTATAACCCCAAAAACACTCAACTCAATAGTGTTCTGCTGTCCAGAATTGGTGATCGGCGAGTCGCCTTCAGACTTGGTCTGGAATTTGATCGAAATAATCACACCCTGATTCGAATCGATAGAGTCTCTGATAAACAGTACTTCAGGCACCAAAGTACTTATGTCGGTACTACGTTCTCGTGCGTCCGCAATCAAATCAATAACTGGCCTGAACGACTGAATCCGTCGACCGTTCAACTGAACTATAGAGGTTTGACGTCCTATCCAAAGATCGAACTCCCTACCGTCCACCAAGTTCACAACCACATATCGACCGCTGGGTACAATGCTCACCAGAGTTCCACGGGATTGAATGAAGTTATCCGAAACAACCGAAAGCTTCTGAATAATCCCCGAATCGAGCACGTAGAAAACTATATCGACGCGATCACCCCGCTCGATATCCAACAGCGACCTTATTGGCATGCCATCTTTGATCAAATTTTCACCTAGCGGAGATTCAGGCATCTGGAGTTTGATCACCTTCGTATTAGTGGATTTTCCCGAAATAACGGTCAGCCTGCCTTGATTGAAATTCACGCTGGTGATGATTCCAGATGCCTTGACCACTTTCGGTGATTCAATAGAAATAATCGTTCCAACGTTGTAGAACATCCCGCCACGACCAGTAACCGAATACACCCCATTGACGATATTCATCCCGGCGGCGACCGAGCTAAATTTCATTCGTCGTTCATCAACAATCACCCAGGTATCGTCCGTAACTAAAACGTTAAGCGACTTTCCATTAGCGCCTGTTACCTGAAGTCGATCAGGTTCACGACCGATGCCTGTGACAGTTCCAGAAAATTTCACGTTCTTACGCGCCACCACAACCAAACTCGTAAGTTCGCTCGATTCGATATCGAGACGAGTGGCATCAACCACCAAATCACCGATCTTCACTTCACCGATAACCGCAGCACTACCGTCACGAACAATATGCACATCACCGCCAACGGTTAATCGAATCAGTGGACCGTCAGTCGGCCGAATCGTAATTCCAGCACCATAAGCGTCTATCAATTCAACTATTCCGGAAATATGGTCTTCTTCTGAAGGTGCGCTCGAACGTGCGCGAATTGCAAGTGCGCGAAGCGTGACGTCAGATCCGGTAATGTCTGAAATCGAGTCAGCACTCGAAGATTCGAATTGAATATCGACAGCTTGACCCGCATCCAGAGCTGAAATACCAGATGAATGTCCATTGAGAGTTATCTCAGTCTCACCAGTAACCTTCGCAGCGACTTTCACGCCCTGTTTCTCATTCGTGGCAATCACCATGCCAAGTACATCCTCAAGTGGCACGTCAATTTCCACGAGAGTAATCACACCATTGAATGCTCGAAGTGCCTCATGAGCTATCACGGCCTCTAACTCACTCACCAGTCTCGGCTCACGCACCTTGATCGAAACTGCAGTACGCAGATCACCCTCGATCGAATACTTAACTTCGAGCTCACTAGCCGGGTCGATAAATCGTCCGACGCCGGACAAAATCTGCGGATTCGATGCAGTGTCGGAAATTTTCTTTAGTAGATCCTTAGGCAGATCAACAATCGTCTCTTCCCGGTCGTAACTGAACTTGACCGAGAACGGATTAGCGTCCTGCACCCTGTTCGGAACTATCGTGAACGATGAAAATCCAATGTCATCGACTAAGCCACCCGATATTTTCAGCAGTGGTTGAACTTCGCCGCGAGTTCGTGCAGCAGTTTTATAGATACGCTGGAGCTCTTCAAAACGCCGTTGAATCTCTTGGTACTGGGCATTTGTCGTATCGAGTACTGCCTGATCCTCAAGATCTGAATCAAGTACCCGTTTTAACGCTCTCGCTGCATCGTCCAAAGAAGAAAGATGTTGAGTCCTAGCATCGATAGCGATCTGGGCAAGGCGAGCAGACTCTATATTGTCTGCGGATCTATCCTGAGCATCTTGAATTCGCTCGACAGTCGCGCTTGTTAGCTCGAAGCCAATTGCTGTCAAAATACCGCTAGAACTATCTAGACGGGCGACCATGGTTAAACCATCACCGACGGATGGAGCATCGATTCCAGCCGGGATCAGCACATTCACGACGCCACTATTACGAGTCTGAATAGAAAGCTCATCAACAGAAGCACTGCTAACCACACCTACAACGTGCTTTGTAGGCGGCTGAGTGTTGGCGACACGTACAAGAGTTCTAAGCGCTACAAGATTATCATTGGCATTTCTCGTTGCAGTCGAAACCACTCGGTCGCCTTCTGATATTTCTTCGACCAGAGCCTTGTTTGAACCGATCCGCAATTCAGAGTCAGCGTCAAAGCTTAGAGTGACAATACCCGAGTTTGAAGCGATCACAATGGCACTTGGCGGACGAACTTCAATGGCCGTACCGAAAACAGCCTCAATATCGGCCGATGCCACTTCAGCTTTAGCGCTCTGGCTACCAAATGTGAATAAAACGGCAACAACCGCGAGTACAAGCATCATCTGTGGACGAATGGTGCTAACAATAATATCTTCAGTCGACATGTGCATTGTTATGAATTGTCGAATAGCTCGTATTGACCTCCAACTAAATAATTCTGAGGTCAATGCAATTACGCTTTTGTTACTTCTGAATGCTCTAGAATCCTCTTGGGGCCGACGTTCAGGATGGAAGCTCATGGCGCAACCTCCGGCGGAATAGAAATAATCGCCAATGATGAGCTATGGGAACTGCCGTCCAAATTACTAGCGACAACGTCGACGAAATTGGGACCAGGCGTCAAAACAATTGTTAGTTCGAACGTACCATCAGCTTGAACTTCAACGATCAGATCGTTCACACTCACGATCGCATCAGCCGATGTGATTCCGCGCAGCAAAACCGTATCGCCTCGTACGATACTTTCATCTCCGATACCCTCAAAATTCAAAGAGAGATTAAACGTTCCTGAAGACGCCGTTGGAACTACTGTCGGCAACACTGTCGGCAACACTGTCGGCAACACTGTCGGCAACACTGTCGGCAACACTGTCGGCAACACTGTCGGCAACACTGTCGGCAACACTGCAGGAATGGTTTTGGGTAGAGGCGTTGGAGCCGCTGTAGCTGTCGGAACAATCGTCGGAGTCGGCGAGGGAATAGGCGTCGAAGGAGGAGTCGGCGAGGGAATAGGCGTCGAAGGAGGAGTCGCAGGTACCGGGGTGTATCGAGCACGGCTCTCCACGCAACCGGTAATGGCGAACGAGAGTAAACCAACGAATACAACAGCGAGCTTAGCGACGTGTCCCGACTGTAGCGCTCCGCGTCGTCGCTTAACAAACATCATCGTTCTGCGGGTCGGTTATCGAGAGGTAACGACAGCGTGAATGTAGTCGAATGCCCGTCCGATTCACTAACGTTTGCCACTTCTGATTCAACCACCAACATGCCACCACATCGCTCTGTAAGCGAGATGGCAATAAATAATCCCAGACCAGAACTTTGCTTTTCGCTTCGAGCGGAAAGCTCCGGGGTCCAACCACGGTCGAACACATGGGCGAGATGCGACTCAGCAATTCCTGCACCGTCGTCCCACACCCTCACTAAAAAGTCTGACTCAGTTCGTGTAAGTTGAATTTCAACATGACCCTGAGCGAATTTGGCAGCATTGTCGACAAGGTTAGTGATGACGTGATCTAGTGCAGAGCCATCGCCATAGATAAGCCCAAAATCACTCGGATCAGACCACCACACAAGTTCAAGGCCACGTTCGCGGGCAATTGGCGTGTACCGATCCGAAACATTTCTAACGATCGCCGCAGCATCTACCGGATCGATCGCAGGGGCAGCCGTGTCATCTTCGAGATCAACCAAAACCCGAACGTTTTCAATCATCAATCGGAAGTTAGGTGCCTGATTCTCGATCTCATCGAGAAGTTCGGCGACCATATGTGGAGTGACTTTGCCGGTTTCATTCAGCACTGCGCGAGCTTCACGCTGTTTTCCGAGAATTCGCCGGAGAGGGCGCCCCATGTCATGAGCAAACGTATCGAAATAATCCTGCGTCACCTCACTCCACGTTCGAGTTCTATCGCCTGTAAGGGCTTTCGTCCTTCGAGCAATAACCTGAAAACCGATGAACGCCACTAATGATCCTAGTACGAACACACTCGAGCCTATATAAGCAACAGGTTCAATCCACCAGAGCGACCCAGGAGTTAATGATTCGCCAATAAAAGGAGAAAGCACTATTAGCAAAAGCCCAATTCCGGCAATTGCTAATCCAAATAACTTCAATATTTTCAGCGACTGATTGTTCAAGCAGCTTGATTCCTAATATTCAACATCCACAGTTCTCGTCAATCCGTTGGGTTTACCAATCGGTACCCACGGTTCCTCACGTTGATTATCAACTCGTTAGCACCGAATTCTCTAGAGACAGCCCTACCAAGTGAAACTTTGAGCTCTCTAATGCGAACTCGAAGCGAAGCACGCGAATCCTCACCCTCAGAAAATCGCTCTAGGCGTGAAAACGGAACCAGCTCACCTTCAGATCGATACATCGCAGCGGCAAGTTCGTTCAAAATCTCAAGTTTCATGCCTTGAATCTCTCGTATCAGATCGTGCCTACCATTTTCGATTACGTAGACAGCAGCATTCGCAGCATCAATCTCGAAAAGGGAACCGATCTTGATCGTTTCTGGCGCGCTCCCAATCAAACGTCGCAACCTAAGCACGACCTCTTCAGGGCTCGCCAGCTTATCGATGAAATCGACCGAAGCACTAACCGTCAGACTCGCGTTTACAGCCGTGTCACGGTACGGACCTTGTGTGTACTGAGTGAACATCAATACCGGCATACTGCTATCGCGCTCAACGATTTTTTTGAGAATCGAAAGCCCCTTAAACCGGTCGGAATCGTACTCGCCAAACCTAACATCCAGCAATATTGCTGATGGTCGCTCAGTATCCATCGAAAACAACGCCTGAGTTTCGTAATCGTCGCCCGTCAGATGCGGACCTTCAGGAGCAACGACAATCGGCTTGAATCCATCAGTCTCCAAGCGTCGCAAAACTGAACGCATAAGATCCGACATATGCTCGTCGTCAACAACGAGAATTTTCTGGCCGCCGCCAACACTTTTTGAAGTCAAAACATTCCTCTGCGGTTGCTTACCGAAATTCGCATGAACCTACGGATGAAACTGCCACAAAAACCGATGTCAACCGACTCTATCATTCACCCGGCCCTTACTCCTCTTCATACACGCCGCACGACGCACGATTAGAGCAATACGATCCATTTTCCCTTAGCGACGTTCCAAAATACTTAGGCCGACATCGACAGCCCGGTTTCCTGTCAAAATGATCTAATCTCTAGCTATAAAACCGTTTACGGGGTCGACTCAAAGTTGAGGGAACGCTATCCTCCCTAGACTGCACTTTTCCACCCTCCATTCCTGAGAAATATTTGCCTGTGACCGACCAGTTCGTCCACCTCCACAACCACTCCGAGTTCTCATTACTCGATGGGTTCAGCAGGCTCGACGACATGGTTAACAGAGCGGTGGAATTAGATCAGCCCGCAATCGCACTCACCGATCACGGTAACCTGCACGGTGCGATCGATATTTATCAATCGGCAAAAAAAGCGGGCATCAAGCCAATCATCGGTGTTGAAGGCTACGTAGCCACCGGCGCACGTGACGAGCGTAACCCCCAAAAACGTTCTCCGTTCCATATGACATTGCTGGTGCAAAATCGCGTTGGCTACCAAAATCTTCTCAAACTGGTCACAGCATCACATATCGAAGGGTTCTACTATCGACCACGTATGGACCGAGAGATTCTTGAAAAATACTCTGAAGGACTAATCGTCCTTTCTGGCTGCCCTTCAGGCGAACTGGCGAGATACATAAAAAACGGCGACATGGATGCGGCTCACGAAACTCTCGAGTGGTACGGAAACGTCTTCCAAGATCGCTACTATCTCGAAATGATGATGCACGAGCACGTGCCGGATCAGGCTGAGATCAACGAATCGCTCATCCAGCTAAGCAGCAAAACCGGTTTGCCGATGGTTGTTACTAACGACTCCCACTACGTCAGACGCGAAGATTCCGAAGCTCAGGATATCCTCACCTGCATCCAAACCAACTCAAATATTAAAGATCCCAAACGTCTGCACATGGAAGACACGACATACTACCTGCGTAGTGCAGCCGAAATGCAGGCGGAGTGGTCGCATCTACCCGAGGCTCTTGCGAACACTGTAAAAATCGCCGAATCATGCGAGCTAGAACTCGAGTTTGGGCAAACGTTCGTACCCCGATATTCGACCCCGCAAAACAATCCCTCGATGGATTACCTCAAAGAGCTTTGCCACGAGGGTATGAAGAAACGATTCGACAATAACCCGAGCGAAGAAGTTCTTGAACGTCTCGAACACGAACTAGGCATAATCGAAGAAACTAAATTCGCAGACTACTTCCTCGTCTGCTGGGACATCTTCAACTTCGTCAACGAAAAGGGAATTCTCTCTGCCGTGCGTGGTTCGGCCGCGGCAAGCCTAGTTCTCTACTGCCTCGAAGTTACTCAAATTGACCCGGTAGAGGCCGATCTCTTCTTTGAACGATTCCTCAATGTCGAGCGTCGTGAGATGCCAGATATCGACATGGACTTCGCCGATGATCGTCGGGAAGAAGTTATCAAGTACTGCATCGACCACTACGGCCGCGAGCACGTCGCCCAGATCATCACTTTCGGCACACTAGGTGCGAAGGCTGCTATTCGTGACACAGCACGAGCCCTTGCTCTCCCGCTTGAACTCAGTGATAAACTCGCCAAGATGGTTCCGCTAACTCTCAACATCAAGTTGAAAGACGCAATCGCCGAGTCGGCAGAAATGCGAACAGAAATCAGCCGGAACCGCGACTCCCGTGAACTTATTGAAATGGCACAGAGAGTCGAGGGATCTGTTCGCCACGCCAGCACTCACGCCGCAGCCGTTGTTATCTCTGAAAATCCACTAACGGATTACGTTCCCCTGCAACGCTCGACCAGCAAAAAAGAGGATGCAAGCCCGACAACCCAGTACTCAATGAACCCCGTCGCCGACGTCGGGTTGCTCAAAATGGACTTTCTGGGGCTAGCAAACCTTTCAATTCTCGATCAGTGCGTGAAGCTAATCGCCGAAACCACCGGCGAACACATGGGCGTATACGACGTCCCAATCAACGATGCCAATGCATTCCGAGTACTTGGCGAAGGCGACACATTTGGCGTATTCCAACTCGAATCCGAGGGAATGCGCAAAAACGTCAAGCAACTAAAACCAACAACGATCAACGATCTTGCCGCCATGATCGCGTTGTACCGCCCGGGTCCAATGGAACACATCGGAACCTTTATCGAGGCAAAGCACGGCCGAGCTGAAATTTCATACCCGCACGAAGACCTTAGAGAACTTCTCGAACCGACTTACGGCGTCCTCGTTTATCAGGACCAGGTAATGCTGATCGCTCAGGCGTTCGGCGGATATACGCTCGGCGAAGCCGACATTCTCCGCAAGGCAATGGGTAAGAAAAACGTCGCGGTGATGAAGGCCGAGCACGAAAAATTCTCCAAAGGTGCGCTCGAAAAAGGCTATACGCAGGATCAGGCAGACACCGTATTCAAGCTAATGGAGCCGTTCGCTGGATACGGGTTCAACAAAGCCCACGCAGTCTCCTACGCTTACATCGCCTACTGGACCGCTTACTTCAAAGCGAACTACTCGACCGAATACATCGCAGCAGTTCTCGACTCAGCGTCTGGCAATCCTGAAAAGGTTGGTATGGCTATACGAGAGGCGAGCCGACTCAACATCCCCGTAAAGCCACCAAACATTAACTACTCACGGTCTGGATTTACGATCGAGCGGGACGCCGATGGCAACGACGCTATTCGATTCGGAATGGGCGCCGTTAAAAACGTTGGATCCGCAGCAATCGACTTCATAGTAGAAGTACGAGAAGCAGGGGGTACATTCAATGACATTGAAGACATTTGCCGCAGAATCGACTCCAAGTCTCTGAACCGTCGAACTCTAGAAAGCTTGATAAGAGTCGGAGCATTCGACGAATTTGGTGGGCGAGGAAATCTCCTCGAATCGGTCGACCGGATAATCGCAGCGATACAGCGCCAAACAAAACTACGTGAGTCTGGTCAAACATCCATGTTCGACATGCTTGGCGAATCGGTACCGGCGCCGATGGTCGAAATCGAAATATCAGGATCGGATGACACAACAGATCAAGAACGTGTGATCTGGGAGCGTGACCTACTAGGTGTCGAACTGACTCAAAGCCCGTTCACTAGAGAAATGCGGCAACAGCCAGAGAATATCGTCGTGTTCGCAGCCGATATATCAGCTGATTTATCCGGACAAAAACGTGCCGCTCTCGGGCAGATCAACAATATTCGAGAACTAACCACCAAGCGTGGCGACAAGTTCATATCGCTAAACCTCACTCTTCTCGATGGCGACATCGAAATGGTCGTTTGGCCGAATATCCTCGAACAGAACCCAGCCCTGTGGGAGAACGGAAACTTCGTATCGGTATCCGGCGAGGTTCGTGAACGATTTGGAAGAATATCGCTATCGGTTGAAACAGCTTCTGAGTATCAACTAAAATCTGAAGGACAGGCCGAGTTCGAGGCGGAAACAGCCAAAAACGAACCTGCTCCTGTAGTAAGAGTTGGATTCAACGAAGCAAGCCAACCTCGCCCTGTGTTGAACGACCCAGTTCAGCACACTCCGCCATCAAGGAAGCCAGTCACTGTTGCTCCGCAGGTCAATGAAACGCCATCTAAAAACTACACCGCCTCGGCTCCGCCTCTGGCAGAGCCAATACCAACAATTTCTGAGGAAACTACGCTGACAACCGAATCCGCTGCCCCTAACGATCTCGACAATGCCGACAACGGTATGAATGTTGGCCCAGTGCTTGTTCGAGTGAAAGAAACAGGCGATGCAGCCTACGATCGCTACCGTGTCGAAGACATCATGAGGTTGTTCGCTGAATTCTCTGGTTCTGACCCAGCGATACTTGAGATCGAAACAGGAGAAAAAGTAGTTCGACTTGAGATGCCGTTTACAGTCCAATCAGGACCAAGACTTACAGACCGTCTTGACGAATTGCTCGGCACCGGCTCGGTTCGAACTGCAGTCATATAACTCTCACGGCTGCTGATTAGGCAAAAAAGTATAGAGCCACACAGCCCACACCGATTCCTGGAGCGAAACGATGAACTGGGAAGTGCTCACAACAGCCCCCGATCAACTCATCGGTGAATCGTGGTGCGGTCTCATTCGTACAGAAGGTGTCGACTGTAAGCTTCAGGCCGGCGACGCAGTTGGCTTCATGGGTGTATCAGTATTTCCAGTTCGACTTATGGTGCGGGCTGGAGAAGTTGAACTGGCACAGTCAATTCTCGATCAATACCTAGGAGACGACGAAGAACCACCTGAAGACTATCTGGAAGAATCTAAAGAAGTCACCGATAAGGTCGACTAATGATTACCCTCCGATTGCCGGCCGGCTTCCATTGCCAGTAGACTCGATTTCAGCGGCAATCCAGCACCGCCAAATCCGCCCAAGGCTCCGCTCGAACTAATCACCCGATGACACGGCACTAACATCGCCAACTTATTGCGAGCCATCGCCTGTCCAGCTACGCGGGCAGCCTTCAAATTACCCACCTGCTCGGCTAGCCAGCCGTAACTACGAGTTTCGCCAGCTGGTATCGACCTGCAAGCGTCCCATGCGGCCCTAAAGAATGGCGTGGCCGAACGAGTGTCGATCGGAATATCTACCAGATCAATCAGTTCGCCTGCACAGTACGCCATGATCAGCGCACGAGAATCGGCATGCCTCCTAGGATCGTGAACTGCTAAAACCACTTCTGGTCGAACATAATCCAATGCTAATTCAGGCGAATCCTCAGGCAGGCTTGCCCTAACGACTCCGTGATCAGACGCAACGATCGCAACCCAGCCCATATCCGTATCGAACACATCGTAAGTTAAATCTTCTTCGATTCGAGTCTTCGCCAATCTAAACGCTCCGTCCGTCACCAAGCTCTGGACCAATTCCGCCCAACTGTCGAATAAAGAAGTTTGGTGGGCGATGTAGGATTCGAACCTACGACCCCTTGCTTGTAAGGCAAGTGCTCTAACCAACTGAGCTAATCGCCCAAACATGCTGGTAAATGAACCATCTTCCCGCCCTTTGCTACGTTAGTAACGTTCCGGCGGTTTCAAATGCCCCGTTAGGAGCCGTCGTAAACCAGTTCTTCAATTGTCGAAATATGACCTTCCCCTATCGCAAGCGCGGATTTTACACGGCGCTAGCACTAAACGATTAGTCATATTGCCCAGCGATAGCCCGGCGGCGCAGCCTCAGAATGACTGGAATACCTAGGGCATCAGTAGCGCTCCGATCATATCGGAGCGCTATGGGAGAATATGGCGCGCTTGGCGGGATTTGAACCCACGACCTCAGCCTTCGCAGGGCTGCGCTCTATCCAGCTGAGCTACAAGCGCACAAATGTGGACGAATCCACGTATTGAATTTTACTTCAATAAACACAAATATGGTGCCGAGAGCGAGAGTCGAACTCGCACGCCCTTGCGGGCACTACGCCCTGAACGTAGCGCGTCTGCCATTTCGCCACCTCGGCACGAGGTAACAGGCTATTTGTGAAGCCTGAGTGGTGGGCGATGTAGGATTCGAACCTACGACCCCCTGCTTGTAAGGCAGGTGCTCTAACCAACTGAGCTAATCGCCCAAACTATCAAGTGTACTCGTCATATTCAGGAAACCCGACGAGCGCCCAGTCATTTTTTTGCTGAGCAATTGCCAATGTGAATGGTAGCGATGGTGGGACTTGAACCTACGACCTCGCGCTTATGAAGCGCGCGCTCTAACCGGCTGAGCTACATCGCCATGACATTCGATACGATCAGTAACCGAAATCAATAACCGCAATAATTTATGGTAGCCACGGTACAAACGCCGGTCAACGAAATTGCAAGCGACTACGCGGGTAATTGGTCAATCGACTACCGAGATTCAAATCAACAGGACGCCCACACTCGTCGACATTCTCGATAGAAAATTCCGGCAGCGAGACTACTCCGCTACGTAGTCGCCAGTCTTGCCACCGCTCTTGCAGAGCAGGCGTAGACGATCTACCCGCATTGCACGGTCAACTGCTTTGCACATGTCATAAACCGTCAATGCTGCGATGCTCGCAGCAGTAAGTGCTTCCATCTCGACACCGGTTTTACCTGAGGTACGAGCGGTGCTGGTAATAGAAAGCCCAACCCCATTGGCGAGATCGCCAAAGTCGATTGTTATCTGGTTTAGTGCCAGCGGGTGGCACAGTGGAATTAGATCCGATGTCTTCTTTCCACCCATCACACCGGCTATTCTCGCAACGCCAAGAACATCGCCCTTATCGAATCCACCTGAACGGATCAAATCGAGAGTCGACTGTTCCATATGAATTTCGCAGCCAGCGGTAGCGACGCGCTCAGTGATATATTTCGAGCCGACATCAACCATCCGAGCCTTGCCCGACGCATCGATGTGGCTCAGGCCACTACTGGTATCTGGTGATTCCGACATATCGCTATCTACCCGTTCAACTTCATGAATTCTTCGTCAACAATCTGACCCGAGGCAGGCCCACGTGCAGCATCGTTCGCAAGGGTGTCACATCGTTCATTCTCAACGTGACCAGTATGCCCTCTAATCCACTCAAAGCTAACATCGTGGCGATCACAGGCATCCAACAATCGCTGCCACATATCCGTATTCAGTGCTTTTTCTTTCTTGTTGCGCATCCATCCGTTAGCCTGCCACTTCTTAGCCCAACCCTTCTCGACACCGTTAATAACGTACTTAGAATCGGTGGTGACAACTACGCGCTGCCGACCTTTAAGAACGTCGAGAGCCGTTATCGCTCCAAGCAACTCCATCCGATTATTGGTGGTGTGCTTAAAGCCTTGGCTGAACTCTTTGACGTTATCACCGTACTTGAGAACGGTCCCGTAGCCGCCCGGACCCGGGTTTCCGATAGCTGAACCATCGGAGAAAGCGTAGACAGTGTTGTGATTATTCTTGGTCATCGCAACCCATTGAAACAAACATTCGCTTCAGCCACAATCTGACGCAGCGTTAAAAGACTCAGACTTCATAGTCCGCAGATCACCATATTAGCGTCGACAAACACGAGTGCTAGAAATATTGCTACGCCGATCCAAATGGGTGTCGGAAAACACGTGAATGACTACGACGAAAAATATCCGATTGGCACGAAATGCTCAGATTCCCTAAACCAACCCGGTTCATTTAAAGTCTAGCCGCCGATGTAATACATCTCAACTTTGTCGCCATCGCTCGAAGAACCAGCATTGAACTCGGTGTCTTTAGAACGTAGATCCGAATAACGATCGTCTCGGACAGTCCAAACCTTAGCGATAATTTCGGCAATATCAGCATCGCTCGCATCCGAACGTAACGCCGACTTCAGATCGGTTCCGCCAGTAGCAAACAGACAGGTCACAAGCTTGCCGTCTGTCGACAAACGAGCACGAGAGCAGCTTCCGCAGAACGGCTCGCTAACAGACGAAATAACGCCGATCTCGCCTTCGCCATCGAGATACCGATATCGACTGGCAACCTCACCGTCGTAGTTTGCAGCTAACGCTTCAAGAGGGAACTCAGCGCCGATCATCTCAACGACCTCTTTGGAGGTAACGACCTGAGACAACTCCCAGCCGTTCTTGGTTCCGACGTCCATGAACTCGATGAAACGAACGATAGCCCCGGTACCTTTGAAATATCTGGCAGTATCGATCAGCGTGTTATCGTTCACTCCCCGCTGAACAACTACATTGATCTTGATCGGATCGAACCCAAGTTCAGTAGCGACTTTGATGCCTTCGAGAGTGTTCTTCGGACCCTGCGGACGCCCTGACATCTTCTTGAAGATGTCCTCGTCAATCGAATCAAGCGAGATGGTAAGTCGGTTCAGACCGGCATCTTTCAACTCCTGAGCGTACTTTGCCAGCAGATAACCGTTAGTGGTCATCGCTATATCTTCTATGCCGTCTATGGCAGAAAGACTCGATATCAATTCGGGAAGATTGGCACGAACTAGCGGCTCGCCACCAGTGATTCGCAATTTAGAAACACCTGCATGAGCAAATATTTTCGCCAATCGCTCGATCTCTTCAAAAGACAGAATGTGCGATCGAGGCAAAAATTCGTACTTCTCACCAAAAATTTCCGCTGGCATGCAGTAAGTGCAGCGGAAATTACAACGATCCGTAACCGAAATGCGCAAATCGCGCACGGGTCGGTTCAGCTTGTCGGTTATCCCTTTAAGGAATGGTAATTCAGATGTTTTTGACATGGGATTAGGAGTGTAGCTTCAAATACGTCGATACTTGACGTCGTTGCAATCACTTAATAATAACGCTGTAAACGATATTTGCCGGTGGCACACCGACAGAATCGATCCGCATCACTTCTTTAGATCAGCGATCCCAACGTATCGGTCAATCCTCGCAAAGCAGTCCCGCGGTGACTGATTTCATCTTTCTCTTCGCCAGTTAATTGCGCAGTGGTTTTCGCGTGCGATGCCAGCCAGAAAACCGGATCGTACCCGAATCCGTTCTCTCCAATGGGTTCGTGAATGATCGCACCTTCCATTACACCCTTGCTCGTTACAACACCGCCTGGAACTGCATCACCAACAAGAGCTAGCACAGCGACGAACCGTGCGGTGCGCTCCCAACCAGGCAGATGCTTCATCTTGTCGAGCACCAACTGCACTCGACCTTCATCATCCAGGCCTTCTCTGCCATATCGTGCTGAGAGAACCCCTGGCTCGCCATTGAGCGAATCAATTTCTAATCCGGAATCGTCTGCAATCGTAAGTTCGCCCGACTCACGTGCATAGGCGCGTGCCTTTATCACCGCATTTTCCTCAAACGTCGCGCCTGTCTCGTTGACCTCCAGCGTGATACCCAAGTCATCAAGTCCGACCAACTTAAAAGGCATGTCAGAAAGCATTCTTGAGAACTCACGTACCTTGCCAGAATTCCGTGTCGCTACGAGCAATTTCTTAGTCATAAACACAAACGTAACCCTAAAGACTAAGAGCGGGGTAATCAAAGCCAGTAAAAAAGGTTAGTTATTCGGGATTTATTGACCGTTGCGGGTGGAAATACCGAGTGTTACGCTTTCCAAGCTTCTAACGTTACATTGCCGATTTTAGTTGTCGGTGTTTTTTTGTGATGATTCATTTACAACACCCCCGCACGCCACGTACAGCTCCCAGATGCACCGAGTTTCAAAGCTTTCTTTCCCACTTCGCCCAGCACTTGTACTATTAGTACTGCTGGCGATTGCCCTACTGGCAGCATGTACCCCTGACAATAACCAGTCGACGTTCGGCACAGCCGGACCCATAGCTGAAGCCCAAGCTGACTTATTCAAGTTCATATTCTGGATCGCAGCGATAGTATTCGTTCTTGTTGAAGGCGCTATTATCTACATCGCCATTCGCTTCCGTAGGCGCTCCGACACCGACAAGCTACCGCACCAGACCCACGGTAACAACCGGCTCGAAATCACATGGACAATCCTTCCAGTTCTGATTCTTGCCGTAATAGCAGTACCGACTCTCACAGACATCTGGGCACAGCAAAACACTGTTCCTGAAGATCTTGGTGAAGTCCTCAACGTAGAAGCCATCGGCCACCAGTGGTGGTTCGAATTTCGATATCCAAACCACGAAGTCGTCACTTCAAACGAACTTCACATTCCAGTAAATCGACCTGTCGCATTCAAGCTTGAATCGCAGGACGTTATCCACAGCTTCTGGGTTCCAAAAATCGCCGGGAAGGTCGATATGGTTCCGCTAAATGACAACTTCATGTGGATGATTGGTGATGAGGTGGGCGAGTATTACGGTCAGTGTGCTGAGTTCTGCGGAATCGCCCACGCTCACATGCGCTTCCGAGTAATCGTTCACGAAGAAGCCGACTTCCAAGCTTGGATCAATGGCATGCACACAGCTGCCGACGCTCCAGTAGCTGGATCTTCTGAAGCAAGAGGAAAGAATCTTTTCGCAGCAAACTGTTCTTCTTGCCATACTAACGACTCGACCACAGCAGGTTCTTATGCCCGTGAGATCAGCTCGCAGCAGGCTCGGTGGAACGGATGGGTCTCAGACATTGAGAATTCAGGAATCGTTTCTGCTCCAAACCTAACCCATTTCGGAACCCACAACACCATTGGTGCAGGACTGAAGGATCTGACTCAGGAATCACTTGAAGGCTGGATTATCGATCCTTCTTCAGTAAAGATCGGTACTCGAATGCAGAAGCACGCTGCCGTTTATGATACTGCTGACGGCAAGGCGAATCTGACACCTGCTGAAGTATCTGACATTGCTACCTACCTTCTGTCACTCAAGCCCGGCACTGCACCCGCAGGCGCTGTGATTGAGACCGGCGGAGCGGACGGCGCTGACATTTTCGCTACAAACTGCACAAGCTGTCACTCGACCAGCGATGACACCATTGTCGGCCCTGGCCTCGCCGGTATCGGGGAGCAGGCTGCTTTACGAGTAGCTGGCATGAGTGCTGACGATTACTTGGAGCAGTCCTTAAGAGAACCATCTGCCTACGTGGTCGACGGATTCCCTGCTGTAATGCCTGAGTGGTCTCATCTTGGTGACGATTCCGTAGATGCACTCATTGACTATCTAACGACACTGAACTAATAGAAATCACCTGTACGGACGGCATGTCTAGCAGCGGAGCCCACACATAGTGACAACAAAATCACTGACAATCCCACAACTGTTCCCAAGGCCTAAATCGTCCACGGGGCTTTGGAGCTGGATCGGAACTGTCGATCACAAGAGGATCGGCACACTTTATGGCATCGTTTCATTTATATGGTTCATCATTGGTGGCCTGGAAGCGTTGATGATCCGAGGTCAACTAGCATCTGCTGAGAACGACCTCATTGGACCTGAGGCGTACAACCAACTGTTCACCATGCACGGGACGACGATGGTCTTCCTAGTAATCATGCCCCTGTCTGCAGCTTTCTTTAACTGGCTTATACCACTTCAGATCGGTGCCAGAGATGTAGCATTCCCTAGACTGAACGCTCTAAGCTTCTGGGTTTTCTTGTCCGGTTCACTGCTTATCAATTTTAGCTGGATAACCGGAAACGCCCCTAACGGCGGTTGGTTTGGATACGCCCCTAACTCAGGTACGACTTTCAACCCTGGACTGGGAATGACCTACTGGGTAGTTGGATTGAACATTCTTGGTGTGGCGTCTATCGCAGCCGGTCTGAACTTCATCGTGACCATCCTGAACATGCGTGCTCCTGGTATGAGCATGTTCAAGGTCCCTGTCTTCACGTGGATGACTCTAATCACTTCGGTTCTAATTGTTCTTGCAATGCCGATTCTGGCGGTCGCAGGTATTCAGCTTATGACCGACCGTGTTTACGGCACTCACTTCTTCAACTCACTCGGTGGTGGTGACCCAGTAATGTGGCAGCACATTTTCTGGCTGTTTGGGCACCCAGAGGTGTACATACTGATTCTGCCTGCGATGGGTATCGTTTCCGAAGTGCTTCCGACATTCGCTCGAAAGCCACTTTTCGGTTACCCATTCGTAGTGTTCGCTGGTGCAGCTATCGCTTTCATGGGTTGGTTCGTATGGAGCCACCACATGTTCACCGTTGGACTGGGACCTGCAGCTAACACTGCGTTCACGATATCGACGATGCTTATCGCAGTTCCAACCGGCGTGAAAATCTTCAACTGGCTCGGCACACTCTGGGGCGGAAATATCCGACTCAACACGCCGATGCTGTTCTCGATCTCGTTTATAGCAATGTTCACTATCGGTGGCTTGAGTGGTGTCATACACGCCTCTCCTCCGACCGACGCACAGCAGCAAGACACTTACTTCGTTGTTGCTCACTTCCACTACGTACTCGTTGGTGGAGCACTTCTGGGTATCTTCAGCGGAATCTACTTCTGGTGGCCTAAATTCACCGGCTACTTCCTCAATGAAAAACTCGGTATCGCCAATTGGGCACTAATGATGATCGGTTTCAACCTGCAGTTCGCTCCGATGCACTGGCTTGGAATGGACGGCATGCCACGTCGTATATACACATACGCCGAGAATATGGGCTGGGAAGGTTCAAACCTTGCTGCTTCTCTCGGTGGAATGATTCTCGGGATCGGAATTCTTCTGTTCATCATCAACGTCTTCTACTCGAAGATGAACAAAGTGATGGCCGGAAATGATCCATGGGACGGTCGTACCCTCGAATGGGCAACGACTTCACCACCACCAATACACGACTTCGACGAAATTCCTCAGGTCAAGTACCGTGATGATTTCTGGTTCCAGAAATACCCAGAAACCATTGCTGAGTACCACCACGACGAACACGATCAGGCTGTTCCTTCGGGAGCACAGTTGGATGAAGTTGAAGAAGCTATACCAGTTGTTTCTGGTGGTTACGGCGGACACGACGATGACCATAGCGCCATTCACCTTCCTGACATGTCGTACTACCCATTCATTCTGGCTCTCGGTATAACCGGGCTTGGTGCAGGGTTTCTCTCCAACAATGTAGTTATCGCAGTTGGTGCGGTAATCCTTATCTGGGGTCTCGTTGGGTGGGCTATGGAACCCGTCAACGACCCTGAATAAGCAACGCTAATTATTTAGTTCACTTCCAACGTCAAGGAAAATACGAACGTGACACAGGCCGCAGAAACAGAACACCACGAGCCAGTAGAAAATACTTCTACCGGCTTGAATAGCAGGAAGCTCATGATGTGGGCCTTTTTGGGTTCCGACGTGATGTTCTTCGGAGTATTCATCGCAACCTACCTCGTTTATCGAGGCAAGAGCCTAGTCGGACCATACCCTTCCGAGATTCTCGACATACCGATCACGTCTGTTTCGACGTTCGTCCTGCTGATGAGTTCTCTTGCTATGGTTCTTGGTCTTCATTACGTAAAAGAAGGTCAGAAGAACAAGGCAACGCTTTGGATATTGGTTGTAGTAGTTCTGGGTGCCATATTCATGGGATTCCAGTTCTATGAATTCCGTATGTTCGTTCACGAAGGCCTAACGCCACGAACTAATATTTTCGGAACCACTTTCTTCATCCTTACCGGTATCCATGGTGCTCACGTAACCATCGGTGTTATCTGGATGGCGTTCATGGCTTACGGATCGCACGTAGGATCACTCAGATCAGATAACTCCCTCGACCTAGAAATCGCCGGTCTATACTGGCACTTCGTCGACATCGTGTGGATCGTGATCTTCACGGTTATCTACCTGATTTCAGCTGCTGATGGACCGCCGCCCGGTGTCGGACCTACAATCATTCACGGATAGCCCGAGGCATAGCAAACATGGCCAATCTATGGAAAAAATTTACGCAGTACGACGGCAACGGCTGGTGGAATCTTCCTCACGGTCCTAGTAACGAAGTGAACCCTCCTTACGAAGGTCCAATTGGTGGCGCATGGTTCGGAAACCTATGGCGAACGCTAACGCACGGCAACGTGTCACACGCAGGCGTGGGCTTCTACTGGCTCGTTGGACTCGGTCTTGCGATCATCACCCTTCTTGAAGTTTGGCTGTTTACTGTCGTAGGACTCGGCGGATGGTACATCCCAATCCTGTTGTTTCTCTCAGTAGTCAAGTTCGTCGGAGTGGTCGCTTACTTCATGCATCTCAGGTTCGATCACCCGATGTTTACGTACGTCTTCACAGCGGCAATGATTGGCGGGATACTAATATTCTCGATTCTTCTAGTTCTCACTGAGCATGCACATACACCAGTTCTCTTCTAAGGCGATGTATATTACTCACGAAGAATCTAACTCCAAAAAGCACAGCATGATAACCCGGGTTTGACGTTGAGTCGGCTCGTACAATCTTGATTTCGATCAACGGAACCAAACCACTCAACCGGGATGATTTGACGCCATGAATGGCGCTTCAGAACCGAACCTCATCGACAGCTTTGGCGAATTCATATTCGCTTGGGACTTTTCGTCACCCCCGTCAGTTTTATTCCTGATGCTCGCAGCTGCTTACACAATTGGCACCATCCGCCTAGCTGTGCGTTCCGATACAAATGCCAGTTTTTGGTCGAAGGTCGGCACCAGCTACTTAGCATTCGGCCTATTGGCTTTCGCTTTGGCCGGACCGCTTGATTACTTCTCTGACGATCTTTTCGCGATGCACATGTCTCAGCACCTCGTCATTGCAATGTTCGCAGCGCCGTTGCTACTTGTCGGGCGTCCAATGGCTGCGTACATCTGGGCATTGCCTCGACCGCTTAGGATTGGCGCAGGATCGGCTCTCACAGGCGCAGGAATCATAGTCCGAGTCCTGACGATTCTCACTAGTCCCAAAATAGCGCTCCCGCTGTTCATTGGCACTTTGTATGGCTGGCACCTTCCATCCGCGTACAACAGCTCACTTGAGAACGAATGGGTACACCTCATCATGCACTTCACGATGTTTTCGACTGCCGTGCTGTTCTGGTGGCCTATAGTTGGTCCTCCACCGATCCGCACACAGCTCAACTATCCACAACGCATCGTTTACCTGTTACTCGCAGTTACACCCACCGCATTGCTCGCAGCGATCATCACTCTAACCAAGTCAGTACTCTATGACTTCTATCTAGCTGCACCAGGACATTTCCACTGGTCGACTACTGAAGATCAGCGAGTAGGTGGTCTACTAATGTGGATCCCGGGCAACTTCGTATACCTCGCAACGATGACAGTTCTATTCTTCAAATGGTTTGCAGAAGAAGAACGTAAAACGTCTCCCCTTCGTAGGCGCAATCCACCAGCGAAGTAGCGATACACGTCCGCCTGTCATCGCGATGAGTAAGGCACGAACTAGGTGGCAATCAGCAGGCTGAGCAACGCCGTTTTCGCTCCAGAACTCGACCGTCCGTCCAGCTTATATATCTGAAACTTTCAGTAGTACACCATTTGCATAGTATGACTCATTGCCGTGCGATTTAACGTTGATTGCCACGTCATCAGATTCCTCGAAATAGCTTTCGCACTTCCAAGGCAATCAAACACAAAAAAGAAACTTAAGAGGCGCTTCGGCTGCGCCGACGTCGGATAACGGCACGCTTGATAAAGTAGTCGTTCTCTTGATCCAACATTCGTCGAAGAGCGTCATCAGATAGATTCTTCAGGTAGATCACACTCGCCCAAGCTAGTGTTAGGCCCGACTGAATTTCGTCGAGTGTCATCGCCTTGTTCGTGTTCGCAAGCAAAAGCTTGAACACCGCCTCAGTGATAGGTGTACCCGGCAGAAGGAAGTCTGGCTCCTTTGAGCAGATGTTCGACATCACCTTCATGTACTCAGCAGGTGGGCCGAAGCCACCAGCAATCTTGCCATCGTCCATAACGGCTTTACCGCTCTTCGAAAGCCTTGAGTAGATAGCAAATTCAAATGATCGGCCTGAAGTCTCGAAAGCCTTCGTGTCGATCTGGTATCTTGGCTCTTCCTGTGGCTCCGGTTCTGGAGTTACTTCAGGTGTCTGCTCTGTTTGTTCTGTCTGGTTAGTCATGTCTTAATTGTGCGTGAAACGGCGCGTGAACGCACGGTCAAAAATGTTTAGAAAATATCGTCTGGCCAGTCGAGCATTTCGACTTTCGTAATTTCGCCTGCATCAATCATACCAATGTCATCGGGGCAGATGGCTAATCCATTTGCAAGTGACATAGAACTCAGTACGCCTGAACTCTGATTTCCTGTTGATCTGGCCCTATAAACACCCGAAACGTCACGATATACGTGAACTCTAGCGTACACGCGACGACCATCGTGATTTCGAATCGGATCGTCCATTATCGCCTCGACACTAGGCTTTTCGGCCTCGGGCTTGCCCATCATGAGTCGAATTGCCGATCGTCCGAACTGCTCGAACGCTACCATCGCACTTACCGGATTACCCGGAAGACCCAAATGAGGAACCTTCGTTCCGTCCTTGCGATCGAGAACTCCAAATGCCAAAGGCTTTGCCGGGCGCATTCGTACCGACCACAAAGCTATCTCGCCTTTTGAAGAAAGCACATCTTTCACAACGTCGTAATCACCCTTCGAAACACCGGCGGAAGTCACGACCAAGTCGGCGTCCAATGCTTCTTCAAGAGCAGCCTCAAGTGATTCGA
>CAJQSP010000047.1 GCA_905614375.1 uncultured Dehalococcoidales bacterium
CGGACTTCCAGACGTGATCACAGTTTGAGCCTCATCTGCACTCGTAACAGTGCTGTCGCCGGGCTGAAGTGCAAAAACGACAGCTAATGCGATGATTACGGCGGCTGAGTAGATAGGAATTCGTTTGCTCCAACTCTTGATAGGGAGCATAACGATCATCGCAACAATGAAGCCGGGTATGACGATGTAGGCTGAGTGATGGTTGAAAAATTCGAGCAAATTAAATCTCTGATTAGGCGTGATTATTGATGAGTGCGCTTAGTACTACGGAAATTTAGATTCACTGGATTGAAAATCGACGCGAGAAACGTTTGGTGAAAAGACGTTATTATCGACTATTACAGCGTTGATCCGTTCAGTAGAGCACCAAGCGAGTACTCGCTTTCCAGTTCGCCATCTAACTCGAGTCGGTGTGTGCTAAGTGTCACGTGGTTGTGATCGCAAGTGGCCAGAATCTGCTCGAAGCGATCTGCCGAGGTGTTTCCGAAAAGAATAAGAACCGGAAGTACGTGGCGATGCTCTGCCTGAAAGATTGCCGCCTGATACCAAAGAGCCTGCCTCAGACCCTCAGACCACGAGTCAGCACGTTCTATCTCGATAACGTGCGTTGGGAACTTTGAGGTGTAGCCAACTAGTATGTCCGCACGTTCCTTGCCGGTCCACATTGCAGCCTGTTCGATTGCATTAATCCCGGCGAGTCGGAATATTCGTGTGACTTCTTCCTGAATTTCCGCCTCTGCCTTTTTCGGAATTCCCTGAGCGGTGTCGAAGCCCTTCATTATTCCGTCTTTCAGCGTGGCATGCGAAAGATCGAACTGCGATTCCCATGCGGAATATAGTGTCGACTTGCGCGAGTTGCTCAGCTGCGACCAACCCGAAGCTTCAGCCTCTTTGTGAACCGTGAAAACCACGATCTCACGTTCTTCACTGGAAAGTTCAGTCAGTGTTCTAGTCATATAATTGAGTTGGCCTGCCATCGATATCCGTCATATTAGGTTTCTTTTTGGATACTCGAGATGCTGGTGGTTTGAATTTAGTTCCTGAGAGATGAGCCTCAAGTCGTTGCTTCGCTAGATCGACGTATTCAGGGGATACGTCATACCCAACAAAATGGCGGTCATTCTTCACTGCGGCGAGTGCGGTAGAGCCAGTCCCCATAAACGGATCTAATACTACTTCATCTGAAAATGTGTAAAGCTGAATCGCTCGTCTAGGAAGTTCTTCTGGGAATGGAGCAGGGTGCCCCACTTGCTTTGCTGATTGCGGAGAAAATTCCCAAACGCTCTTCGTAAATTCGAGAAATTCAGCTCTCGTAATTGTTGATTCACGTCCCTTCATGCCAGATTCGAGAGCCTTTTTCGCCTCTGGTTACACAGACGATGTCGCCAAGGTCGAAAAGCTGCTGCTCGGGTAGCGTCTCTATTTCAGATTCCGAAACAACGATGATATCCCACTTCTTCCCTCGAAACGGAGGAAGCATATCAGCGTGTGAAATGGCGCCATCAGGTCCCCATCGGCGCAACCATCCAGACGGAAGTAGACACGATAGCTTTGGCTTGAACCAGTTCACGCAATCGGTTGGAAGCTCATGCAGCAGCGGACCTACAAAGAGAATATCTGGCTCGACCCAACCTTCAGGAATTGCTGACTGTGGAATTCGATTTCCTGATGCCATCAATACTTGCGTTCGGTCCCCAGAATCGTAGTAGTTGGCAAAAGTTGCGGTGTGCTCGCTTTCGACAACCTGGACATCGATGTCTTTCATGATCAAGTCGACCGGGTAGTCATCACCAACGGAGCTAACCACACCCGCCGAAATATCGTGCTTATGGGCGGTCAGTGCCGCATACGCAGCCGCACCACCGGGGATGTGGCTTGTCGGCGTACCGCTGTCGACGATGTTGACATCGAATGTGAGGTGACCAAGAGCGACGAACAAAGGGGCTGAGGGCATATAGAACTGAGATTGCTTTCTGTTGCAAGCAACAAATGTATCGGAACTGAACGATAAAGTTGAAG
This sequence comes from uncultured Dehalococcoidales bacterium, assembly GCA_905614375.1. The sequence continues at coordinate 2,020 of CAJQSP010000047.1, forward strand.
ATACCACCTGAATCGAAATCTTCTATAGATATAAGTGACTTGGTTTAATGTTGCTGAAATAAATCAAATACGCCTGAGTCGCAGTGATCTGGATTCAGGCGTATTTGATTTATTTCGTATAAAACGTGCCACTGGCACCTTAGTCGGTCGGGAATATTACTACCCGACGCTGATTGCCTTCGCCTTCAGATTCGGTTCGGATTTCTGGGTGGCCTGCGAGAGCCATGTGAACGATTCGACGTTCTGCTGGTGACATCGGTTCGAGACTTTCGTCACGACCGCTTGATGCGACTCGCCCGGCAGTTCGACGTGCGAGTCGGTGCAGCATCTGACCACGGCGTTCCCGATAGTCTTCGATGTCGATAACAACGTAAGCTTTTCGACCGAGCTGGCGATTGGTGACCATCCGAATCAGGAACTGCAGTGCCTGAAGCGTTTCACCATGCCGTCCGATCAGCAATCCGGCATCCTGCCCTTCAATCTCGAAAATCATCGAGTGGTCGTCATCATCGTCACGAATGTAAGTATCCGCTACGACACCCATTGCTCCGAGGAAGTAGTCGATAAGTTCAGATACGAGCTGTTCAGCTTCTTCGTCTTTTTCACGAATAATCGGCTGAGAGTCTTCGTTATTTTGTGGGCGATCTGATCGTTCCTCGCGGTCTGGGCGATAGTCTTGATCTTCACGTTCAGCTCTAGGCTGAGCTTCAGGACGTTCTTCACGTCCGGTTGAAGATGGACGATCTGCACTCCGACCACCGCGAGGACTTCGGCGACCTCGACGGCCGTTCGATGGCTTCTCTTCATCGGCAGCTTCTTCTGCCGGTGCTTCAGATGAAGACTCAACAGCTATTGGATGCTGTTCATCATCGCTCGTTTGGTTATTACGACCACGCCCGCGTCCGCTATTACGATTTCGTCTGCGGCTACGACTTCGTGGCGCTGCTTCTTCGGAATCTGTCGCTTGCACAGACTCGGCTGATTCGTCGGACGAATCGGCTTTTGTCTCTGCTTCGAAGTCATCGCTAAAGGACGAGCGTCCATCGCTGAGAAGTGAAATTTCAATCTCAGCAGGTTCACCACCAAAGCCGAGAATTCCCGACCTTCCGGTGCTAACTACCTTTATTTCGACGTCTTCGAGTTCGGCGTCCAGATCGGCGAGAGCGATTTCTGTCGCTTCGTCGACCGTCTTGCCCGCGTACTTCCGTGCTCTGGTCATCTTCGTCTGACTCCTCAGGATCTGGTTTCGCTGCGTTACCGGCAGTAGCTTCTGCAGCTACCTGAGCAGCTCGTTCTGCTCTACTGGCGTCGGTACCGAGGAAAGATCGTCCGAATAGTTCAATTGGTTGCTTGCCACTGACGTAGTACTGAATTAATACTCCAATGACGTTTGAGAACAGGATGTAAACAGCCAGTCCAGCTGGGAACTGCCACGTGAATGCACCGAACATAATCGGCATCATCCAGAGCATCATCTGGTTGGTCTGTTTCTGGCGTGGATCCGCAGTTGGGTTCGTGGTCATCTTCTGCTGAAGGAACATTGAAGCGCCCACCAAAACTGGTAGTACGTAGTTCCACGGCAAAGCCGCAGCAGAAACGAGATCCACAAGCGATAGACCCAGGAACTGACTGTTGAATGGAACCGAGGTGATTGCCGGGTTCCAGCTATAGAACAGATCCGAGAGATTTGCCATGCCTTCTGGTGTCGACGGCATCGTGCGTATGATTGCCCTGTAGAAACCGATCCAGATTGGCATTTGAATAATCATTGGACCGAGACAACCAACGGGGCTTACGCCCGCGTCTTTGTATAGACCCATGGTTTCTGAAGACATCTGGCGCCGATCGTCCCCCTTTTTGCCCTTGTACTTGTCTTGAATCGCCTTCAGTTTTGGCTGAATCGATTGCATTTTCTTCATCTGCCGGGTCTGTCGCACGGTCAGTGGGATCATTGCCAGACGGATGAGAACTGTAAAGACGATGATGCTGAGTCCGAAGTTCGAAAACAGCAACTGATACAACAACGCCAGGCTGTTGATCATGGGGCGCATGATTACTTCTTGCCAGAGAATGCCAAAAATTTCCATTAGTTGGTCTCCCTCTCAGAAGTTGCGTGGTTCGGGAGAACGATTAGTCGCATCGTCCACCACCTTTCAAATCGACGCACCCTCTTTGGGTCGTATCGTCGACCGAGAACCACTTAAGATCGCCGTTCAAAGCGTGAACATAGAGATTGTCGTTGTATATGAGTGGAGTCGACTTGACGGGTCCGTCAGTGACGAACACTCCAAGTTCTCGACCATCAATAACTGAAATAACCCAAACGTTCTCCTCACCCGATGGCACAGCAAGTGCCCGCTCTCTGGTATCGCCACGTTTGCGATCGAACAGCGTTGGTGAAGATACGATCTGCCCTTCTATCGACGACGACCAGTTCTCGATACCAGTAGCGTCATCAAGTGCGAAGATAGAACCGTCCAGACCAGATACGTAAACAACGCCGTTTTCAATGACCGGAGCCGCCCAGATCCACGCTC
>CAJQSP010000048.1 GCA_905614375.1 uncultured Dehalococcoidales bacterium
ACCCACAACGAATCGGATTCGGTGAATTCGATGGTTTTCGGGTGCTATTCCCGGGCGATGCTATCGGACTGAATCCAGATGAAACGACTATCGCTGGTGCGCTGAAAGATGTCGGCTACTCGACCAAGATCATTGGCAAATGGCACGTTGGCGATCAGGAAGAATTCCTGCCCACCAACCACGGTTTCGATAGCTACTATGGTCTCCCTTACAGCAATGACATGGGGCGACAGGTTGAAGACCCGACAATTGACGATCACGATCGCCTTGAAGCCTTACGAAGTCGCCCCCCCCTACCTCTGATCCGTGATGACGAAGTCATTCAGGAACAACCCGATCTTCGTGCTCTAACCGAGCGGTACGCCGAAGAAGCAGTAAAGTTCATTCGAGGAAACAAAGAAAATCCATTCTTCCTCTATTTCGCACACATGTACGTTCACCTTCCGCTCTATGCACCAGAAAACCTCGTAAACGCTTCTGAAAACGGCGACTATGGCGCATGTGTTGCCGGTGTCGACTGGGTCGCTAAAGTGCTTTTCGACGAACTCAAACGACAGGGGGTCGACGATAACACTCTCGTTATTTTCACAAGCGACAATGGCTCACGCCTGGACAATCAGGGCGGCAGTAACGGAGAACTACGAGGCAAGAAAGGCACCACTTGGGAAGGTGGACAGCGAGTTCCGTGCATCATGCGATGGCCCGGCAAGATTCCGGCAGGTGAAGTTAGAAACGAACTTGTTTCTTCCATCGATTTCTTCGGAACTATCGCTGGCTTGACCAACGCCGAACTACCGCAAGACCGAACAATCGACAGCAACGATATTTCATCTTTGATGTTCGCAAATGAACCAACCGAATCGCCACGTAGAGAGTTCTTTTACTACGACGGAAATACTCTTGAGGGAGTGCGAGACGGCAAGTGGAAATTGCACGTTCGTAAAGTCGATGAAGAGATAAACGAGCTGTACGATCTCGGATCCGACAAGGGCGAGACAACTAACGTGTTCGATAGTCACCCCGACGTGGTCGCCCGACTTACAGGGCTCATAGAAGCATGCCGCGTTGATCTAGGCGACAAAGTGAACGGCATCGAAGGAAACGACGTTCGCCGCGCGGGTCGAGTCGACAACCCAGACACTCTCACGCACTACGATCCTGAGCACCCGTACATCTACGCCGAATACGACAAAGCCGAACGCGGGTAGCTGCTACGCATCTGCGTTCACTCGTACGATGAGTCTCGGCGGGCCGCTGAGTCTCGGATCGAGATACGTCTTCATCTCTTCGGAAGTTGTCTGCACTTTGCCGTGCGTCATGACGAGCGAGATGTTGTCTTGAACCTGCAGCACGTCTATATCATCGAGCGGGTTCTTAGAGACAATCAGCAAATCAGCGTCTTTGCCCGCCTCTACCGTTCCGACCCGATCAAGAATCGACAGTGCGTCCGCTGTGTTCCGCGTCCCAGCCACAATCGCATCCATTGGTGACATGCCACAATCAACAAATTCGGATAATTCGATCATTGCGTCGCCAGGTCCACCGTCAGTCCCCAACGCAATTTTTGTTCCCATCTTGTGTGCTTTAGCAACACCTTCTCTGTGAATTGGGTAAGCAGCTTCCATGCGCTCTTTGGTCCACGGTGATTCAACTTTCGCAACGCGTCCAATACTAGTTGTAAAAAGCGTTGGAACGAAATAGAGGTCAGCCTTGGTAATCGCCTCAAGACCTTGATCATCGATCAGTGCACCGTGATGAACCATGTGCACCTTGGCGTTAACTGCGTACTTCAAACCTTCATGACCGTGCGCATGAGCTGCTACTGGCATATCTCGCATTCGACATTCGTCGACAAGAGCTATCAGCTCTTCCTCTGTGTAGTCGGGCCAGTGAACGCGTTCGTGCTCCCACTGAAAGCCTCCGGTTGCAGCGGTTTTGATCATTGTGCATCCTGCAGATGCAAGCTCCCGCACCGCTTTTCGAATTTCCCACGGTCCATCGGCATGACGACCACGAACATGCCCCCCTGAAGCGTTCACAACACCTGCAGTAATTTGATTAGCGCACTTGTCGACATAGCCTTCATTAATGGCATTCGTTAATTCAACCGCTGCCGGGCCACCCCCAATACTTACGACCGTCGTGACACCGGCTCCCAACGATTGCCTTAGCGTATTTATTGCGCTGAACCCGATTCGTAGATTTATCCGCACATCGTTTGGTACATCTTGATTAGGAGTCACGTGAACGTGTGCATCAATAATTCCCGGCATTGTAAATTTGCCGGTCGCATAGATGATGCTGGCATCGGGTGGGACGACTACATTTTCGTAGGAACCAACGTCGATAATTTTCCCGTCATGTATAAGGATCGTCCCGTTGGCAATCGGTTCAGAACCTGTGCCATCGATAATCGTCGATCCGACAATCGCTTGCGTATTCACCGTTCAATCCTCCGAGGATAAGCCAAGTACAGAAGGCTAAATAGGAGCCGGCTGACAGAATGAGGGATCATCCTACTGCACCTGTTCCAGTCATGCACACAACTACAACGTCTATAAGAAAAGAGCACTCAAGCGAATGTCGAAATCAATAGCGCAAATTGCTGACCTGATCGACGATCCAGAAATCATCACTTAATCATTTGTTAACATATGTAGTTCAATACATGTATTATGATTCATGTATTGAACTTCACTGTTTAGAAAACATAAGTAGAAATCTTGGCTGAAGTACCTACAATCTGGACGTTCCTGACAAATCACTCACATGTGTTGTTGGCAATTTCGAAAACTCCCGGCATCAAAGTCCGTGAGATTTCCGACCTTGTCGGCATAACAGAGCGAGCGATTCTTAGGATTTTGGGTGAATTGGACGATGCCGGATTTATCAACATCGAAAAGATCGGTCGGGAGAATCGTTACGCGGTTACTTCAGACATTCCTCTTCGCCACCCTCTTGAGCAGCACCGAACGGTAACCGAGCTCCTCCAAATGCTCTCAAAGGATGTTCCAAATGACAAATCCTGAAATGCCGCTCACTTCGCCAGAACACTCTCGATCAGCAACAAAAGCAACAAAAATGCAATTCATGGTAGAACTCACACATAGTCCTGAGACCTGTATCGCCTCTCCTGGATCAAGCGATCGTGAGCGCCATGCAGAGCTATTGGGTGAGATCCAGCAAACTGCCTACAAGCACGGAATCGAACTAGTAAACGGTTGGGCGTTTCCGATCGGCCACAAGCTTTGGTATGTGGTTAGCGCAAGCGACGCACAAGATGTCACTGACACGTTCTTCGCGGCGGAAATACACCGATGGAACACGGTACAGATCCACCCAGTGCTTGATCACAAGACTTTCAAAACCAAAGTTCTCGACGGAATTTCTGGTCGAGTAGAAATTTCGGCCTAAGCGCTAGAAATAGAAGCGTCGTACCCAGTTCAAGCGTAAATCGCTCGAATTGGGTACTAATTACGTTACCGCAGAATCGCTATCCGTTCGTCTTTTTCCACTCTTCGTACTCAGCTCGAGCCTCGTCTGTCATTGGGTAGTACTTACGAAGATCTCCACCCTCAGCGAGCTTGATACGTACGAACACTTCCCACTCAGCATGTTCGCCTCCAGCCTCCGCCAATTGCTCGGCGAGTTGTGCCGGAACTACCACAGCACCATCGTCGTCAGCAATGATGATGTCGCCGGGGATTACCAGCGTTCCTGCACAATCGATCGGCACGTTGTAGGCATACGGGAACTGCACCGTCTGGGTGTGTGAATACGGCGTTACGCCCTTCATCCACATACCCAAACCGAGCTCTTTCGAATCGCCGAAGTCACGAATTGCTCCGTCGATCACAATACCGAGTCCACCCTTGCCTTTGAGGTAAGTCAGCATCATTTCGCCGAATACACCGCTGCTGATCTCGCCTCGCCCATCGACAACAATGATGTCGCCAGATTGGACGTGATACAGCGCGTGCCTGTGAATTTGCGATTCTGGATCGCGGTACTCACCCTCTGGAAACTGATCTTCTCGCTTTGGCATGTACTGCAGCGTAATCGCCGGACCTACAACGCTTGTCCCGGGAACGAAAGATGTCAGCCCATCTATTGCAGAGGCCTTAATCCCTAGCTTACGAAGTTCGCCCGAAGCCGTGGCGCTACCGATCCCTTCAAGTCGCTTAATCAAGTCCTTTGAAGGACGTTCGATATCGATTTTAGCAATGGGTGTTTTGATAATCATCGGCGGTGGCTTTCACGTTGTAGCAAGGTGCAATGTAAGTACGTCCAGCACTCTAAGCTGTTCCCAACCTGTTGGAAGATTGTTCAATAGGACTACTCGAATAGTTATTTATTCGAGTAGTCCTAAATTGCTTAGTCCATGACGGCTAATCTGAACTTTCCTTCGACATTCGCGGACTCGTCACTTGCGATTTTCCAAACACAACATTCTGCTAACCATTCGTGACTTAAATAACTTTGGCCGAATCAGGAAATTCCCGATCCGGCCAAAGTATTTACTGCCTATTTGTAAGGGCTAGGCTGCTGCTGCTGCTGCGGCGGCGGCTGCTGCTGCGGCTTCTAGTTCTAATCTGCGTGTTTCTTTTTCTTCTGCTGCTGTTGCTGCTGCTGCTGCTGCTTCTGCTGCTGCTTTTTCTTCTTCTGCTGCTTCTGCCGATGCTGCTGCTGCTGATGCACTGAATCCTTTAACAGCATCCTCCAAGTCGAAGGTCGGCAATGTGTCCAGTATCAAATCTAAGCCTAGTTCAAGTGTCGTTTCCTCAAAGACGATTTCTTCGCTAGGAGTTTCCCAACCTGACGCGGCCAATTCTTCTGGTGTCTGCGTTCCGGTCAACTGTTCGACGAGATCCTCGAACGAACCTACGCCACCCAATCGAAGTCCTTCGTCGCCGATAAACTCTTTTCGAACATCAATGTCAAAGTCTGTGAACTCTGGAACAGCGTCACCGATTCCTGCCTTGGCAGTTTCATCGAGGTTTGTGACCTGATTGATATCGAAAGAAGCTAAGGCACCCAGATCCATATTAGTCATGTGATCACGTTCGAATCCAGCCATCGCTTCAGGATCGAAGTTGGCTACCTGGTCAGCCTTGAACCCGGCCATAGCCGTAGGGTCGAAGTTCTTGAACTTATCGGCATCGAATCCAGCCATTGCAGCAGGATCGAAGTTGCCTATCTGGTCAGCCTTGAACCCGGCCATTGCAGCAGGATCGAAGTTCATGAACTTATCGGCATCGAAGCCACCCATAGCCATAGGGTCAAAGTTACCGACCTTCTCAGCATCGAACGTTCCCATTAGGGAAGGATCAAAGTTCTTGAAGTGGTCGGCACCGAAGCCACCCATAGCCTTAGGCCCAAAGCCCTTGAACTGGTTGATATCGAATCCGGCCATTGCAGCAGGATCGAAGTTACTTACCTGCTCGGGACCAAACCCACTCATAGCCATAGGGTCAAAGTTCTTGAACTGGT
>CAJQSP010000049.1 GCA_905614375.1 uncultured Dehalococcoidales bacterium
TGGCACCTTCGATGCTTGCTCGTTTGTGGAATGCCGAAGACACAGGCACTATGCAGGCAGAGCAGAGATTCATCACTCCGCCTGTGACGGTTCCCTGAACGGTGCGTCTGAACACTCCTGCGGTCGGGAGGCCCTTGCTGATCGATTTTGAAAATAGGAAAGCTTCTGCGAGTCCGGCGGTTAAGAACGCAAACGTCATGCCGACAGTTACGAGTCGAAGGTAGGTGATAGAGAATTTGATCCACCGTGTCATGAAGCTAACGCCCGGATCACGCTCGATACATAATCCCTGGAAGCACTGGTTGGTGGACGACTGAACGGCGTCGAGATCTTCGCCAACGATGCCGATCTTTGGAAGTCGGTTGAAAGCGAGGAACATCCCCATAATGATGGCTAAAAGGATGAGGCCGACTAGAAGTCGCTTACGATCTTCAGTTGCAAACATTATTTGCGGAACCTATCTCGTAAGCGCGATGCGAAATCCGATTCGCCCTCGGGCGCAGGGATGAACACCCATAGCGCTAACAACACAGCGCCAGACACGGTCGGTAATGTCGCTTCCAGCCACCAGTCAGGCATTTTTCTTAGGTCTCCAGTAATTCGCGTAGATCGCTCGTGCCTGATCGTCAAACCGCATTTATGTATCAGACAAACAACAATAACCCAAAATGTTAAGTGAACCGGAAGGTTAGCTGTGGTCTCATTCCGAGAATAATGGCGAAATAACCACTTCGATATATTCCAGTAAAACCGTTCGATTCACATTTCGAATCAGCAAATCATCCTTTAGGCTTTCGCCATCGAGATGATTATCTTCCCACAGTTACTGTAAAGAGAAATGAATTTGAATGGCTGATACGCGACCGAACGTGATCGTTTACCTGACCGACGATCAGGGGTACGGCGACCTGTCGTGCATGGGTTCGACTGATTTCAAGACCCCGACGCTCGATCGAATGGCAAAGGACGGAGTTAGATTCACCAACTGGTACTCGAATAGTCCGGTCTGTTCGCCTTCGCGAGCTGCGTTGTTATCGGGCCGATACCCCGGCAACGCGGGTGTCCGGTCGATCCTCAGAGGCCATCGAACTGCTAGTGGGCTTCCGCAAAGCACTCCCATTTTGGCGACGATGCTCAAAAAAGAGGGCTACCAAACTGCCCTCACTGGAAAGTGGCATCTGGGACTTGCTGAAGGATCACGACCGGGCGAACACGGATTCGACAAAACGTTCGGATTCATGGCGGGCTGTATCGACTTCTTTTCACACATCTACTACTGGGGTGCGAATCGACCAGGACCTAGCATGAACCCAACGCACGATCTCTGGGAGAACAATGAAGAGATTTGGCGCAATGGCGAGTACTTCACTGAGCTAATTGCCAAGAAGGCGATCGAATACATCAGGGAGATGAGCAAGTCGGATAAGCCGTTCTTCCTGTACGTGCCGTTCAATGCTCCTCACTACCCTATGCACGCTCCTCAGGGGTATATGGATCGTTTCGCCGATCTGCCGTGGGATCGACAGGTAATGGCTGCGATGATTAGTGCCGTTGACGATGCGATTGCCAAGATCAAAGACGAACTCGAACGCCTAAGCCTGACTGAGAACACGTTGTCGGTGTTCACATCTGACAACGGCCCTTCCCGTGAATCACGCAACTGGCTTGATGGTTCCCAAGACCCTTACTACGGCGGAACGTCCGGTGGTCTAAAAGGTCACAAGTTCAGCCTGTTCGATGGCGGGGTGAAAGAACCGGCAATCATGCACTGGCCAGCCCGAATCCCGGGAGGGCAGGTGAGCGACCAATCATGTGCGTCCATGGACATCGTTCCAACAGTGCTTGAGGTGATTGGCGTAGATGCCTCTCAATATGAAATCGACGGAACCAGCGTTCTGTCTCACGTGGTCGACGGCGAAGATCTTGAAGAACGTGCGATCTTCTGGGAGATGGACGGCCAAACGGCGGTTCGCAGGGGCAAGTGGAAGCTGGTGCTCAATGGTCAACTAGTTGAAGCGGCCGAACCGGTTGCCGAAGTGCATCTTTCCGATGTCGAAGCCGATCCTTCTGAATCGGTGAATCTCGTCGATTCAGAGCTAGAGATTGCAGCGGAGTTGAAAAAACTCGCAGAAGACTGGCGCGCCGGAATTGTGAAACGTTGGGAAGAGCAATACGCCGGTGTCGATCACGAATATGTCGCTCACGGAATGGTTTAGGGCTGACCAAAAATCCTCATTCGCACTAAACGAACTTAACTAAGTAGAACCAATAGGAATTTCAAGTGGTTTACGACAAAGCAGGAATAAGTGACTCGATCAAAGGTCAAGGATATTGGCCTGAAACTGACGAGACACCGACGTTAACGCTGTTTTTGAACGATCTTGAAGATCGCTCACTGCGCCGAGTGAAACAACTTGGCGTCGGGGGCGTTAGTACTGCCAGCTTAGACACCGGTGGTCTGGAAACTTGGACTGACGCCGATCTTAGGCGAAATATCGATCGCGTTGCTGAAGCAGATCTCGAACTCCGCAACATCATGTTCGATCCATCCGAGCGAGTGAAGTTCGGTGAGCCAGGTCGCGATGAAGATCTCGAAATTATCATCAAGGCTATCCAGATCGCAGGGAGGCAGGGTCTGCCTGTGATGGAGTATAACTTCTACGCTCATCGAATCGTCGAGGGCTACAAATTGGTGCCGGGACGTGGTGGATCAAGGCTGATGAATTTCAACAACGACCGCATCAAAGATCTTCCACCACTACAGGGACAGACAACGCATTCGATCGACGAAATGTGGGATAACGTCACCTACTTCCTCAAATCGGTCATACCGGCAGCTGAAGAGGCGAACGTTCGGCTCGCACTGCACCCGAATGATCCACCAGCACCGATAAGTCGTGGCAACGGCCAGATCATGGGCTCAGTCGAAGGGTGGAAGCGTCTAGCCGACATTGTGCCTAGCCCGTATAACGGCATTACGTTCGATTGCGGGGTGACTCGGGAACTAGGTCATGATCCTGTTGAAGTTTGCCGTTACTTTGGCGAACGTGATCAGATCAATCATGTTCACTTCCGCAACGTTGTCACCCGAACGCCGCAGCTCGATTACACGGAAGTGTGGATCGATGAAGGGCAGGTCGATATGTTCGCTGTGATGAGCGAGCTTGTTCGTCAAAAATATCCACGATTGATCTATCCGGAACACCCGCCAGAGAACGACTCGGATACCGAGTTCCCATTCAACGGCATTTCAGCGACAACATACACAGGCTTCGCTTACACAGTCGGCTACGCAAGGGCGATGATGCAGGCGGCGCTGGCTACTCAAGCATCAGATGGTTTCAACAGCACCGATGAATCTTCGGCTTTCGCGTAGCTCCGAGATATTGGCGCTGCACCGTGAAAGCGATTGACTCCTGCACATGTGGTGAGTCTTGATTAAAGAAAGAACTTATGTGGTGAAAATATTGTGCATAAACATCGCTTGCGCGCTATTTGCTTACGAACTCTCCAAGCCTGCTGAACACAGAGTTGTGCGTTAGACTGACGAACCATCGGGAGTGGCACGTGTCCACTCGTGGTTATAGCACCGTTAAATTCAGGAGAAACAGATGAAGTACGAGGTCGAGAAACTCGCAGCTGAAAACGCAGTGGTAGGCGAGGGACCCGTCTGGGATGTTGAATCCCAAACGCTCTACTGGATAGATATTCAGGGCGGAAAAATTTGGAACTATGACCCTGCGACTGGTGACAACACGGTACTCCACACCGGTTATAACGTTGCTGGCGCCACACGCAATAAACAGGGCGGACTTGCTGTGGGCACTTGGGAAGGTGTTCAGCTTTGGAATTCTGACGATGACTACGCATGGCTTTTCAAAGGCGATGTCGATGGTCGACCGATCAAGCTAAACGATGTCACTGTAGGGCCCGATGGAAGCATGTATGGCGGTAGCGGCCACCTCGACTCGTGCTCGTTATTCCGGTTCAACACCGACGGCTCAGCAGAGATCATCGATGATGGACTTGATCTTTGTAATGGAATGGGGTTTTCCCCTGATCTGAAAACGTTCTACTCGACCGATTCCCCAAAACACGAGATATACAAGTGGGATCACAACCCAACTACCAGAGCTATCACTAACAAGCGGGTTTTCACGACTACCCCAATCGAGTGGGGTATTCCTGATGGCATGACTGTCGACGCTGAAGGATTCGTTTGGTCGGCGATTTGGTACGGCGGTATGATCGTTCGGTTCGATCCCGATGGCAAAGAAGAGCGACGAGTCGAATTACCTGGTGCCCAGACTTCATCGGCAATGTTCGGTGGAAAAGACCTGAACGAGCTTTATGTGACAACGGCTGCGTTCGGCACGGGCGATCCCACACCGACTGGTTGGGAACCACCCGGATTCGATATGTCGACCTACCGCGGTGGCGATCTGTATCGAGTGAAACTCGATATCCAAGGCAAGCCTGAGTTCATTACCGACTACTCACTACCGAGCTAGTTTTCTTATTGCTTGGGGTGATGCAGACAAGTCGAACGGCAGATTTATCGCGTATCAGTGGCACTAGTGACTGGCTGGGTACGTTTGTGCCCGGCGGAAATATGGTTCGCTATAGGTAATTAACGACCGGCTGTTGCGATCGAGTTTGTGTCTGCAAGATTAGCAGTGGATCGGTTTGAAGTTCATGCTCATTCAAAGACTTTTCGGAATGGTGCTGGCAACCGCATTGATTTCAGCCGTATTGATTGCTGCGTGTAATGGGGCGAGCGATTCAGACTCGGTCGATGATCAGGCAGCCGCTGGGAACGTAAACCAATTTGCTGGTCAGTCGAGCGCCGATGTACTGCCTCCGACGGCAACTGCAACGCCGCCGAACAACGAATTTGCAATTATTGGCCAACCTGAACGATTTCTACTGGAAGATTTGTCTCTCGTGGGCATTGATGATTGGGTTAACTCGGTACCACTGGAACTGGATCAACTGACCGATGAGAATAAAGTCGTATTGCTCGACTTCTGGTCGTACACGTGTGTGAACTGCGTACGAACGTTTCCGTATGTCAACGCTTGGCATGAGGCTTATGCGGATAACGGACTCATAGTCATTGGCGTTCACTCACCGGAATTTGATTTCGAGAAATCATTGACAAACGTTGAAGCCGCAGCCATTCGATATGGCATCGATTATCCGATAGCGCTCGACAACGACAAAGAAACTTGGGATAAGTACGGGAACCACTTTTGGCCATCGAAATATTTAATCTCAGCCACTGGTGAAGTGGTACTTAGACACTTTGGTGAGGGCGGGTATGACGAATTTGATTCAGCCATACGTACTGCTCTCGAACAGGCTGGAAATGATGTAACGGATATACCAAGAGTCGAAGTAGCTTCTCCTGACCGATCGGATTCTGCTCACACCGTCACCAGAGAGCTATACGGTGGATATTCAAGGAACTACCTCTCGGATGGTCTCTACGCCGGACAGAACGTCTATTACGCTGCTCCTGACACTGCTGTGGACTACGCCGATGACGGTACGCGTCGGTACGGGCAATTCTTTCTTAGCGGTCAGTGGACAAATCTAGAGTCGTCGCTAGTTGCCGGCCGGCCATCAAGTGAATCTGCTTCATATGTTGCTTTCGATTTTTTTGCAACTTCGGTGAACGCACTTTTGAGTACGCCTAATGGTACGCAGCAAGTAATTGTCGAGATCGACGGTGTGCCGGTTGCAGCCGATCAAGCCGGCCCCGACATCGGCTGGGATTCGGATGGAAACAGTGTTCTGGTGGTTAGTGATGCGCGGCTTTACCAGATCATCGAACTACCAAAATTTGGTAAACACGAACTCAGGTTAAAAACAAACTCCGAAGGCCTGGCTGTTTACACCGTGACCTTCGGAGTCAGTGAGTTCGGACCTTAGGGTCTGCCTACGAAGACATCTCAGACGGAATCGCTTTGATCGTCTCAGACTCAGTCTGGAACGTACTTGTTATGTCCGGGTTCTGCATCTCGCCCTTTTCTTCGTGCAAAAAGCATCGCGTCAACTGTTTTTCGTTGATGAGGTACTGCTTCGGTGCAGAGGTACGGCACTGATCCATTACTGCTGGGCAACGATCCGCAAATCGGCAACCAGCAATGTCGATGTCAGAAGTGTCCCAGTTTTGCTGAGGCGGCTCTGAACCCCAACGGTTCTTAGGATCAGGCTGAGGAATCGATTCGATCAGCAGTTGCGTGTATGGGTGCTGTGGGTTCGGAATAACTTGATCTACAGTACCTGCTTCAACAATCGTCCCACGGTACATAATCAGAATGTTGTCGCTGATCTGGTATGCGGTCGTCAAGTCGTGAGTAACGTACACAACCGAAATACCAAGGTCTCGGTTTAGGCGGCGAATCGAGTCGAGAATTGTCGCTCGAAGCGATGCATCTACCATCGATACTGGCTCGTCGGCGAGGATCACTCGTGGCTTCAAAAGAAGCGCACGTGCAACCATAATTCGCTGGCGTTGTCCACCACTCAATTGGTGAGGGAAGCGACCCAAAGTTTCGCCTGGTACTAGGCCAACCATCTCGAGCGCATCTTCGATCATCCTATTCTTCTCGCGGTCAGAGGAGGCAAGTTTGAAGTTTTTGATCGGTTCAGAGAGAACGTGGTCAACCTTGTAGAAGGGGTTGTACGATTCAAACGGATCTTGGAAGATCGGCTGAATCTCACGTCGGAAGTTACGACGCTCACGGCTAGTGAGTTTCGTAAAATCCTTACCTCGGTAAAGCATACGACCTTCAGATGGTACATGGCTTCCGAGAAGTAGCCGGGAAAGAGTTGTCTTTCCACTTCCACTCTCGCCAGCAACTGTGGTGATCGAAGGTTCATCTTCATCGATAGTTAAAGAAACGTCGTCAACGGCGATGGTAACCATGCCATTTCCGAACATTCCCTCACTACCGAATTTTTTAGTTACGTGATCTAGTTCAAGAAACGTGTTCACGACTGAACCTCATCTTCATATAGATGGCAAGCCACGTCTCGACGGCCCCCAATGTTAAGTTTTTCAGGGATAGCAGTTTCGCACTTGTCGAAGCGTGATGGGCAACGGTCTGCGAACGCACAGCCGAGTGGCAAATCCACAAGCAGAGGAGGAAGCCCTGGAATCCCCAAGAATTCCCGTTTTTCTATCAGTGACGGGAGACTCCCGATCAACAGTTTTGTATACGGGTGCTTGGGATTACTAAATACTTCTTCTACCGGGCCGACTTCAACAAGTTTACCTGCGTACATCACACCAATAGTGTCGGCGAACTGAGCAACAAGGCCCATGTCGTGACCTACAAGCATGATTGAAGCATCAAGTCCCTCTTGCAGTCGACCAAGCGTTTGCATGATCTGTCGCTGAACGACAACGTCGAGTGCTGAAGTTGGTTCGTCGGCGATGATCAGCTTAGGTCGCAGAGATATGCCAATGGCCATCGCTACGCGTTGCTTCATACCACCTGAGAGCTCATGTGGCCACATGCGTGCGACACCGGGTCGTAGACCTACTCGTGTGAGTAGATCATGCACCATTTCATCTAACTCATCCTTAGTAGGGGTTGGCTCATCGTCCTTAAGGTGATCGATGACTCCGTCGATGATCTGCTTACCAATCCTCATGATCGGGTTGAGCGAGTTCATCGCACCCTGCGGGACCAATGCGATCTCAGCAAGACGTGCTTGTCGCATTTCGTTGTCGTCGAGACTAGTTATGTCTTGCCCGTGAAGTGTGATGCTGCCCTTAGCGATGTGTCCAGGGGGCCTCGTGAGGCGCATCAGAGCCATGGCAAGAGTTGTCTTACCCGACCCGGATTCACCAACGAGAGCAAACCGTTCACCCTGCTTGAGGGTAAACGTTACGCCATCACAGGCTTTCACCGTCCCACCTTCGGTTTCGTAGTAAACCGAAAGACCGTCTACAACGAGAGCATCGACATCGGTAATCCGTGCACCGTCTCTATATGTCTGTATTGATTGTTCGGTGCTCAAACGCGTTTCCTCAATCGTGGGTTAGACCATTCATCCAATCCTGATGAAATCAGGAACAATCCGAGGAACACAATCACGATAGCAACCAGCGGCGGCAACCACCACCACCACATACCTAGCGTGATTGATGAGAACTGGATGTTGAAGAAAATGGTCATGCCGAGTGTTGGTGTACTGAAGTTTCCCAGTCCGATGGCTTCAAGGCCGATCGACGCAAGAATTGCTCCAGCAACCGAACCTACTAGGCTGGCCGTAATGTAAGGAATCAGGTTAGGGAGCATCTCTTTGAAGATGATCCCCATTCCACTGGTTCCCGATAGTCGTGAAAGCTCAACATAAGCCTGCTCTCGCATGACTAGTACTTGTGCACGGATCGTTCGTGCGGGGAAAACCCAACCGACTAATCCAAGCGCAAGTCCCATTTCATCAGTGCTGAGTTCGCGTCCAACGTTGATTCGTATCAATATTAGGATCAGCAAACCTGGCATTGCCAGACCTACGTCAACAACTGATCTGATAGCGAGGTCAGTCCTTCCTCGATAATAGGCAGCCACAAACGCTGCGATAGTACCTAATGTAATTGATACAAAACCGGCGATTATGCCGATTCGTAGTGTGAGAGGCGTACCTAGGATTGCGACTGCAAGCAGATCACGTCCTGCTGTGTCGGTACCGAACGGGAACGCCCGAACTTCACCTGTGAGTTCGCCACCCTTAACCATGTCGTGACTAAGAGTTGGTGCTAGACGAGTTGGTGTTGATAGAGGGTGGAACTGTTCGGTGTCCCAAGCAAGGTGACCGATTCCGACAAACAGCAGCAAGAACATCATCAGGCCAAATCCCCAGATAAGGGATGGGTTTCTGCGTGCATATCTCTGAATAGGCTGGATACGGTCCTTATTGAACTGTCCAAATCCACCGCTATTTTCTATATCCATAGACTCCGGTGAAGTTAATAATTCTGCCATCTAGGAACTCCTTACCTTGATACGTGGATCAAGGAGTGGGTAGAGGATATCGAGCAGGAATGTTGCACCCGCTATTCCAAGAATTATCACGATTACGATTCCTCGAATTACAAAGAAGTCGGACAATCTGATTGCCTGGAACAGGATGTCGCCGATTCCCGGGTATGAGAACACCCGCTCGACAAGTACTTGCCCGGTAACGATGGTCCCGAGTACAAGAGCTAGTCCTGTTACCTGTGGAAGCAGGGCGTTACGAAGTGCGTAACGCATGAAAATACGAGAGCCCTTCAATCCTTTGGCATCAGCCTGAATCATGTAGTCCTCACCCTGAGTGTTGATCATCATGCCACGCATGCCAATCGCCCAGAATCCGACTACCGAGAACAGAATTGCGAATGCAGGCAGAATAGCGTGCCGCAACACATCAAGAATAAAGTCGAATGTGAATACAGGCACCGTTGCTACCGAGTAACCACCAAATAGAGGCAGCCAGCCCAATTGGAAAGCGAAGACGAAAATCAGGATCATTGCCAGCAGGTATTGTGGAATCGCTGCCAGCGTTAGCAACGGCATGAAGACGTACTGAACCCACCCCGGTCGTCTAGGCCAACCCAATACAGCGCCCGCGAGCGTCCCTAATATGAAGGCGAGGATCGTCACCGTCCCCATCAGTCCCAATGTCCACGCTAATGATTCGAATACAATGTCATTGACTGAGCGAGGGTAGAATGCGATCGAAACGCCTAAATCCAACCTCACCAAGTCCTTCATGAAGTTGAAGTACTGGGTCGACATCGGTTGATCGAGTCCAAACTTCTTTTGGTAGGTCTTCGCCATCGCGTCGAGACCAGTTTGCATTGCTCCACCACGTTGGGCTTCAAGCAACAACTTTTCTTTTACAGGATCCTGACCGGAAAGACGAGGGATGATAAAAATCACCGTACTCGCCAACCAGACTACAAATAGGAAGAACAGGAAACGCCTCACGACGAAATGGTTGAGAACACCCAAAATAATTCGGATGATCGACTTACCGTTCGCCAGGAAAGAGTTTTCGACGACCTGAGTTTGTTCTGTCACGGGCTAAAACTCGATTCAGTATTGTCTGAAGTATTAGACAAATCCAGCAACAATTAGTTTTTACTAAACGACTGGATTTACGGCGTCCAAAGATAGCAAGTGTTTACGTCTCTGGCTATGAGCACAGTACGGATATTTGCACCGGTCGGTCATAAAAGTACGAAATTTAGTGTGATTCGCATTGAAATTATGAAAGTTAATGTTGACTGACTTGATTGTTTCGGTGATAATTCTCGCCACAGATACGTGTTGCCGTTTGGTGGCACATCTAATTTCGCGTCTGACATTTATTCGGAGGTCAGCAATGACATTTACTGAGAAGTGGAGAATTCTATTCCTCGCCATGCTCTCAATTGCCCTAATTGCGGCAGTTGCTTGTGGCGGCGATGATG
>CAJQSP010000050.1 GCA_905614375.1 uncultured Dehalococcoidales bacterium
AGCCGTGTAATTAGTGGGTAATACGGGCTCAAAATTTCGTACTGAGTCCTTATACTCACGTTTATGAAGAAAGTAGTACTAGCTCCCCAAGGTTTCAAAGAGAGTCTCACCGGTATGGAAATTGCTGTGGCGATGTCCATCGGAGTCAAACAAGTTTGGCCCGAAGCCGAGACCGTGCTAATTCCGGTGGCCGATGGCGGCGACGGGACCTTGCAGGCTTTGGTCGACAGTTCAGGTGGTGATGTCCGAACTGCCAGGGTTGAAGATGCAATTGGAAGAACTATCGAAGCTGAATGGGGTGCCCTCGGGAACGGCACAACCGCGGTGATCGAAGTTGCTAACGCTATTGGTCTAGCTCGACTAAGTCAGGACGAACGAGACGTTCGAAACGCTTCGACATTTGGTGTCGGTCAACTATTTATTGAAGCTCTCGATGCTGGATTCAGCGACTTCATCATCGGAGTTGGCGGAAGTGCTACGAACGATGGTGGTGCAGGCATGATTCAGGCTATGGGTGGCAAACTCACTGATTCAAACGGCGATGATATTGCTCGCGGCGGCATTCCATTGTCTGACCTTGCGAATATTGATGTATCGGACCTCGATCCTCGCATGGTTGGCGCAAACGTAGTTGTTGCCTGTGATGTGAATAATCCTCTGTGTGGAACGAGAGGCGCTTCTGCGGTATTCGGGCCACAGAAAGGTGCGACGTACGAAGATATTCAAGAACTTGATGCTGCACTTGCTAAATTTGCAGAGGTAATCACCAAAGATCTTCACACCGACGTAGCTGAAATTCCCGGAGCAGGTGCGTCGGGCGGACTCGGAGCAGGGCTAATGGGCTTCTTCGATGCCCGTTTGCGCCTTGGAGCTGACATCGTGCTTGAAGCCCTTAGCCTTGATAAGCACCTCGCAGACGCCGACCTAGTGATTGTTGGCGAAGGTCAGTTCGATCGTTCGACCGTTTTCAACAAATCACCTGTCGCAGTAGCGCAACGTGCGAAGCGTCGTGGCACTCCAGTAATCGGTATTGCTGGATCACTAGGCGCAGGTTTTAGAGAAGTACACGAACATGGAATCGACGCCGTGTTTAGCCTCGTGAACCGTCCCATGTCGCTCAAGGCAGCAATGGAAGACACGAAGAACCTGATAGCTATAGCTACCGAGGAAGCCTGCCGGGCACTCGTTATAAATATTTAGCGTTGGTATTAGCCGTCTGAGAGAATAATCAAATGGACTTCGAGGGGCCCATGAATTCCCGTTACTATCGTTCCTTCGATATCGCCTGTCTTGCTTGGACCTGAAATCAGGTTCATCGATCCCGCCAATTCCCCTGACATAAAGTCCTTACGTTCCATGGCGAACAATTCGTCCAGCGAATCAAGAACTTCACCAGGTCGCAACACCGCTATGTGAGTCGGAGGTGCGAGCGATACTAATCGGGAAAGTCCGCTTCGTGGATGGAGAACGACTGTGCCGGTCTCGGCAATAGCGTAGTCAACACCCGTAATACCAATGTCCGCTGAAAAAGCCTTGCTTTTGGATTCCTCAATCTGGTACTGAGAGTATTCTCCCGAGTGTTCGGTCGTTTCCAAAGTCGCCCCAGTGGTCGTAATCGCAAGATCAACGCCAATCTGATCAAGCGCATAATGGTTCGACCTTAGCACTGATGTTGCTTTCTTCTGTACACAAATGCTAGCTATGTAACTTGCAGCGTCTTCCGAACTCGAAGCACGATGTACTTTCCATCCAGCCTTCACCGCTTCTATTGCCATCTGATCAGCTAGTTCATTTGAACGCTCTGAAGCATCGGTCGAAGCCTTGTCGGCATTGGCATTCGCGGTAGCCGCATCCTCAAAGCCGGCAGTTTCTGTAATTCTGGTCGGTGCCAACACTTCAGTTCTGCCCAGTCCCGCTGTGACTCCAGCAAGAAATTTTGATCGATCTGCCATTATTTCGAGCCTCCGCTTCTTTTTTTGAGTCTCGATTTCAGCGAACTTGGCGCAATCGCTGGAAAGTCTCGTGTCGATGTCCACCCTGAGATAGGTGGCGGAGCCTTTTTCAACCAACCGTTTCGAGAAAGTGGCTTCATTGCGATGCTCGCGATTCGTGAACCGATATCGAATCTCTTGCGACCCATCATTCCCATTCGCCAAGCTTTCCAAATACCTCGCTCTTTGGCCGACGACGTACGTTCCTCCTCATCGGTCGAACCCTCGGCAGTACGATATCGCAGTTCGAGAAGCATCCTTGGAATATTGATTTTTACAGGACATGCGTCGTGACAGGCTCCACAAAGCGACGAGGCGCTCGGCAGATTACTAGCGTCTTTCAATCCTGTGAGAACCGGTGAAACGATTGCTCCGATCGGGCCTGGATATACCCAGCCGTAGGCATGCCCGCCGACTTTTCGGTAAACAGGACAAGCGTTTAGACATGCGCCGCAGCGAATACAGTTCAACGACTCTCTCATCAAAGGGTCTTCGAGAAGCTTTTGTCTACCGTTGTTCATAATCACGAGGTGGAACTCTTCAGGTCCCTCTTCCTCGTCGGGTTTACGCTTGCCATTGACCATCGTCACGTAGGTAGAAATTCTTTGGCCCGTCGCTGAACGAATCAGAATCCGTAGCATTGTGCTCAGATCCTGAATCGAAGGAACGATTTTCTCCATACCCATGACTGCGACATGGACACGAGGCACAGTAGTCGACATTCGACCATTGCCCTCGTTAGTCACAAGAGCAATAGATCCCGATTCAGCAACGGCGAAATTCACTCCAGTTACCGACATATCAGCACGTTCAAATACAGCTCGTAACTTCTCGCGAGCCAACAACGTTAGTTCGGTCGCGTCCGGCACGCGGTCGCCGTCTTTGTAGTCATCATCGAGAAGTTTTGCGACGTCTTCTCTCGATTTGTGAATAGCCGGCGCGATCAGGTGATACGGAGTTTCATTGGCGAGCTGAATGATGTATTCACCGAGATCAGTTTCAACCGTCTCGAACCCCTCGTCGTTCATCGCCTCGGCGAGCCCCATCTCCTCAGAAACCATAGACTTCGATTTAATGACGGTTTTGATCTTTCGGTTGTGAGCAAGATCAATGATATGGCGGCGCGCATCTTCAGCATCGTCGGCAAAAAATATACTTCCACCGTTCTTCTCAACGTTGTCAGCGAACACCCCAAGATAGTAATCAAGATGAGCGATCGTGTGATCTTTGATCGCTTTGCCCTTGGTTCGCAGATCCTCCCAGTCGGGAGTATTTGCAGCAGCTATAACCCGGCCCTCGAAGAATCCTGTGTAAACATGCTCGATAGACTGTTGAATCTGTGCGTCTGCGAGGGTCAGAGCCGCCTTTGAGCGAAAGTTAACTGTCAGCGGCTTCATCGTTTCTCCTCGGAAGTATCACTATTTCTTATAGATTCTGCGAGCACCTGAGCGATGTGCAGGACTTGCACATTTGATCCTCGTCTGCGGAGACCACCTTGCATTTGGTAGATGCAACCTGTGTCGCCCGCGACGACCGTGCTAGATCCGTTTGCCTCAATAAAATCTAACTTCTCATCAAGAATTGCAGAAGAAATATCCGGCATCTTTATCGAAAACGCTCCGCCAAAACCACAGCAGACCTCCGCTCGTTCTAGAGGATAGAAATCGAGACCATCGATGTTTGTCAGCATCTGTACAGGCTGTTCATCAACTCCGATTTCACGAAGAAGATGGCAGCATTTGTGGTAGGTCAATGCTCCTTCTCTCTTGCCGTAAATCGCATCAGTTCCGAAGAATTGGCTTACGAACTCGGTAAGTTCAAACAACCTCTCCCCCACCCGTTTTGCTCGATCTGCAAGTTCAGCGTTGTCTCTAAACAGATCACCGTAATAGTTCCGAACCATAGCGGCACATGATCCCGAGGGAACAACGATCGGACCGTCCACTTTTTCGAATAAATTAACGAAACGTTCGGCGACCGGGTAGGTCTCTGACCTAAACCCGCTGTTGAAAGCGGGCTGACCGCAACATGTTTGGTCGTCGAGAAAATCGACCGTAACTCCGAGATACTCGAGCACTTCGACAGTGCTTTCTCCTACATCTGGAGCGAGTTGATCGACCATGCACGATGCGAACAGGGTGACACGATCTGGGCGATGTGCGGCGCTAGTGTTTTGAGGCATCTTTAGAAATTACCAGATTCCCGTAGCTTGT
>CAJQSP010000051.1 GCA_905614375.1 uncultured Dehalococcoidales bacterium
GGACGATAGATCTACCGTCCCAAGCACAAGGTTGAGTGTTCCATCGTAATTGACATTGACCTGGCAACTAATGGTGCCTCCGGGCATGGTCCACATCCCCAGTGCGAGTCCACGACCCTGATTCGGTCCATTCAGAGGCGTCGTCCAGCAGGGGTGCTGCTTCACCTCGTCGAGCACTCGATCGAGGTTGATCGTAGGAAGAGTGTTCCCGTCGGGCATCAGATCGCCATCTCGGGACACGTTTAAGTAACGGAATTCGAGCGGGTCCATGCCTAACTCGTTCGCCAGCTCATCGA
The DNA here is from genome assembly GCA_905614375.1 of uncultured Dehalococcoidales bacterium. Next base: position 297 of record CAJQSP010000051.1, read on the forward strand.
TGATCGACTCCATAGCGAAAGCAACTGGCGTCGCCCCCGGTGCCCGATACGCACTGTTTGGTGGTCGGTTGGTAATCACATCAAAGGCATCGACCTTCATGTTTTCCACGCGATAGTGAGAGAACACACGTCGTACTGCAGATTGAATCGGGGCTCCCGGATATGCTCCTGAATTGAACGCTATCCACGATTCGACTCCGACTATTTTCCCTTGCTTATCAGCTCCGACTTTCATCGAACATTTGATAGATGTACTCGGCCAACCTGCTCGTATTATTTCCTCGCGGCCAAGTGAAAGCCGAACAGGTAATTTGGTCTTGCGAGATAAGGCGGCACACAGTGCCACCACTCGTACCGATTCTTTACCACCAAATGCCCCGCCGACTTCAGTAGGAATAACGTTGATCGTTTTGATCGGTATGCCCAGTACATGGGCAAGTTCACGTCGTTGTAAATGCGTGCCCTGAGTATTCGCCCACACCGTGACGTTTCCGTCTTGGCGTACCCACGCCGCCTCGGAGTCGGGCTCGATATAGCCCTGATGGACGGTGCCAGTGTCGAAAGTTCGCTCCACGACAACATGGGCATTTTTCAGAGCCTCTTCCGCATCTCCGCGGATGAATTCCTGATGTTCTGCGATGTTGCTTCCAACATCTGCGACGTCGTCTTTAAATTTAGTCCGCAGATCTGGGTGAAGCAGCGGAGCGTCGGCACTCATCGTGGTTTCGATATCGAGTACATGCGGAAGCTGGTCGTATTCGACATCGATTAGCTTGAGTGCTTCCTCAGCGATCATGGCCGAAGTGGCAGCAACCACCGCCACAGGGTGTCCTTGAAACAGGACTTTTGTACGTGCCAGCACTTTTTCTCGAGACTGATTCTCAAGGGCTGAAGGAGCGTTGCCGGATTCATTCAACGGATAGGCAAAATCTTCACCCGTGATTACAGCCTTAACTCCTGGAAAGGCTTCAGCGCGCGAAGTGTCGATCTTCACTATGTTGGCGTGAGCGACTGGGCTGCGTAGCACCTTGGCGTACAGCGTTCCCGGAATTTTTACGTCGGCGCCGAACTGTGCAACTCCGGTTACTTTGTCGATCCCATCGATTTTCGGGAATCGCTGCCCGACCACACGCATCATATTTTTCTGAGTCATTTATACATTCCGCTTTGGACGTATAAATTTGCGGTTACGCATCTAACGCCCAAAGCCCAAAAATTAGTCACAACGAAATCAGGGACAAAATCCCTGTGTGTTTAGATTGACCTGCCAACTCGATGACCTGCCAGGATAGCGTCGTGCATTGGGCCGTAGCCGAGTGCATCGCCAATAACACTTACTTCAAGCTCTGTTGCGGCCAGCGCTGCTCGTAGGGCCTGATCTCTTTCAAAATGGTTGATCAATATCACGTTGTCTGTTTCCAGTTCCACCGACTGGCCGTTTGAGTATTGATTGACGAGAATAACCTTGCCATCTTCTATGCTCTTAATGTTCGTGTGCGTTCGGAGCGAGACATCCGGTTTACTGAGCAATTCATGCACATGCAACTCACTAAAGCCGTGGTTGGTGTGCTGATCACCGCCAAGTCTCGAATATGGCGTGACGATCGTAACCGTCTTACCAGACCTTGCTAGAAACAATCCAAGGCCGATCGCCAATTCATTTGAGACATTGTCGAATATCACGACAGACTCACCAACTTGTACCTGTTGATCGAGCACATCCTCGTAGTGGAGAACCATTTCGTTGTCCCAGCCAAGGATTGGTCCCCCTGTGAACTCTACAAACCCATCCGGCGCCGAAAACGTGCCACTCGCCAGCACGACACTGTCGGGCTGCTGTTCTTCGATCACTTCGTGCAAGTTTTCTGCTGTAACCGATTCGCCGGTATGAACGACGATGTTGGGCTTCTTCAAAATATGTTCGTACCACGCCGTGAGATTGCCCCATTCGTGTTGCCCGGGCAGCTTCGCCTGCAATCGGAGACGACCACCTATACGATCTTCTTTTTCGTAGAGGGCGACGTAGTGGCCACGTTCGGCAGCCACTCTCGCGGCTTCAAGCCCGGCGGCTCCTCCGCCGATCACTACAACGCCTTTGGGTTCACTTACTTGTTCGATCGTTCCGATGCCCCATTTGGCCTCTCTGCCGTGTGCGACATTCTGGAAACAACCAACCCTGAACGGGAATCTGGTGGTGCAGAAGTTGTACCTGACACATGGTCGAATGTCGTCCGGTCGCCCCTCCTTAGCCTTGTTAGCGAACTCTGGGTCAGCGAACAGCTGTCTCACCATAAGCACAAGGTCACATTGACCCTTTTCGAGCGCATCTTCTGCCTGATACGGGCTGTTAATCGAACCGATACCGAATACGGGAAGATCAGTTACCGATTTGATTTCGGCTGTATCGGGCATCTGGTAACCGGGTGAGCGATGACCCATCGGTGCGATCATATCTGGTGAATCTCCACCCCCGGCGCTAACGCTCACATAATCGACTTCTGAATTTACGTTAATGTACTGAACGATCTCTTTCATGTCTTCGAGATTATTGTCAGCGGGATTCTCGTAGTGGGAATTAATCCTGTATCCGATAGCGATCGAGTTGCCTACCGCCCGACGCACTCGTTGGAGTGTTTCGATTGCGAACCGGACGCGATTTTCCATCGAACCGCCGTACTGATCCATTCGTCGGTTGTACACCTTGCTGAAGAACTGCGCGTGAAGCATCAAGTGGTGGAGACTGATCTCAACACCATCTACTCCACCTTTGACCGCACGCACTGCCGCCTCGGCGTACTCCTCGCTAACTTGCTGGATATCTTCCACGGTCATCTCAGCCAGATGCACCCCGAGAGTCGCATTTGTAATGCTGGATGGTCCGGGGACTGTTAGCACAGGCTCGGTCTCGTACATCGAACTCTGTTGCGGCAGTGTGTTGCGGCCCCACGACGTGTAAAACAGTTGGATGAACAACTTTCCGTCGTATTTATGAACCTCGCTGGAAATCTTTTGTAGCCACGGGATGTTCCTATCGTCGAACATGTTCGGGTCAACGCATGGGAAATAGGGTGTTCTATCCGAAATACGTGAGTTGCCGATGATTACAAGGCCCTGTCCGCCCTTTGCGCGCTCGGCGTAGTAGGCGACAGAATCATCACCGAAAACGCCTGTGGAGAGATCTCCATCTGTCACCGGGCAGTTCGGGGCGAAGCCAAGCCGGTTATTAACGGTCACCGGGCCGATCTGTAACGGCTCGAACAGGTGCTTCCACATCAGTAACTATTCTCCTGAGATTCGCTACATGTATGGAGCGAATCAAACTTGTATTTTAAAGAACTCTTGAGATAAATTCTTTGGTGCGATCGTGTTGCGGGTTGTCGAACATTTTGTCGGGTGTTCCCTCTTCGACAATTAACCCTTCGTCGAACATCATTAGCCGATCCGCTACTTCCCGCGCAAATCCCATTTCGTGCGTGACGACGATCATGGTCATGCCTGACTTCGCAAGATCTATCATCACGTCCAGCACTTCAGCGATCATTTCTGGATCCAGCGCAGAAGTAGGCTCATCGAACATCATTATCTTTGGCCGCATCGCCAGTGCTCTGGCAATTGCGACACGCTGCTGCTGACCACCTGATAGCTGGCCGGGGTACTTGTACGCCTGTTCGGGGATTTTGACCAGTTCCAACATACTCATGGCGAGTTCGCTAGCTTCGACCTTGCTCATTTTTCTGACTAGTTTCGGAGCTAGTGCGACGTTGTCGATCACGGTTTTGTGTGGGAACAGATTGAACTGCTGGAACACCATACCGATTTCGCTTCGAACGGTTTCGATAGCTCGGACGTCGTTATCCAGCTTAGTACCGTCGACGATAATTTCGCCCTTGTGATGTTCCTCCAGCCGGTTCAAGGTTCGAATGAATGTCGATTTACCCGAGCCAGACGGCCCGAAAATCACTACTACTTCGCCCTTTTTAATAGTCACGGAGATTCCGCGTAGGACGTGCAGTGAACCGAACCATTTCTCGACATCGGTTGTCTGAATCATCACATCATTTTCTACACTCTGAGCTGACATCCTGAAGTCTCCTGAATTGCTTTAGTGGTGTTGTCGTGGCATCCGCCCCCGAAGGGTATGTACGCCTAATCAGCACCGGCTCGCATGCGTTTCTCCACGCCTGCACTAACGCTCGACATTCCATACGTAAATATCCAGTACACGGCCGCCACGAATAGGAACACCTCGAGATCGGCAGTGCGCCATGCATCCTGCCCGAGGATGATTGCGTACGCTGCTCCCAAGAGGTCCAAAAGGCCAACAAGTGCGATAACGGCAGTGTCTTTGAACAGAATAATGAACTGCCCGACAATCGCCGGGATAGTCGCCCGTATTGCCTGTGGCAAGACGATGACCAGGGTCACGTGGCTGCCGCGCATGCCCAGAGCTTGAGCCGCTTCTATCTGGCCTTTTGAAACTGACTGTAGTCCGCCTCTAATATTTTCTGCCATGTACGCCGAGTTGTTCATGACGATTGCTATGAAAGCGAGCATAAGGCGATCGGGAGTGGTGATATCCGGGAGAAACATCGGGCTCACGATGAGCATCAGGAACAACAGGGCAAGAAGCGGTGTCGCCCGTAGAATCTCGATGTATACCAACGCCGCGACCTTAAAGAACCACAGATTGGACTGGCGAGCCAGAGCCAAAACGATGCCGAGAGGAAGAACAATAGCGATTCCAACCTGGGCGATCAGAATTGTTACGAGCAGCCCTCCCCACCTTGACGTTGAGACGTACGGCATCGCCGAATCTTCTCCGAAGCCGCGCAGTAAGAACAACGTCAGCATGAGGAACAGGAACCACCCTATGAGGACGTGACGAGGGCCAATGAAGCTCCTGCGGCCGACTGTGTATCCGAGAAGGACTAGAACCGGGCTGACCGTGAACCACAACACCAAACCAGTAGACATCGAGTCACCGAAAAGCGACGAGATAACTGCGAGAGCAGACGCAACGATGAGGACCACCGCGAATGTTCGCATCATCGAGCCCCACACCCCCCATGCGACCCCCACTATGAACGGCATCGGCAGTACACCAGCGCCTACGCGCCAGAGTTCATCAGAGGGGTACTGTCCGACCAACAATATTTGTATGTTGGTTGTTACTGCCGCCCATTGAGCTGTGAGCAAGAACGGAATCGCTACTTTCAGCAGCAGGATAATCAACACCGCGCCGACAACTGTTAATACAGAGTTGTACCAGGGGCTGAGCAGGTTCGCCTTGACCCAAGTCGCAAAGCTCTGATCCTCTACAGGACGCAGTTCGCTCGTTGTCGCCTCTGTTATGTTCTCAACGGCCATCGAACTGCACCTTACGGTTATACCAGTTGCCTAACAGGGAAAACATTGCGCCCATAATCATGTAGAAAGCGATCACCATTACGAATATTTGAATGGCCATTCCGGTTTTTTCTATCGCTGTTCTGGCGACGACGAAGACTTCTGCATAGCCCACTACCATCGCCAGGGCTGAACCCTTTGTCAGATTGACCCACTGGCCAATCATCGGGAGTACGGCGATTCTGGCAGCCTGCGGTAGGACGACGTTTATAGTTACTTGCCAGTAGTTCAAGCCAAGTGCCCTGGCGGCTTCTACTTGGCCCTTTGGAACTGACTGAACGGATCCGCGAACAATCTCCGCGACATAGGACGCTATGTACACGGTAAGCGCAGTCAGAATAGCGAAGAGCTCGGTGGTCAACTTCATCCCGCCCACGAAGTTAGTGCCTTTTAGTTCTGGCTGATCAAATACGAAAGGGGCGTCTGGCTGCACTATCCATCCAACTGCTGCAACCAGTATCAATAGAACAATCGGTGTGAACCCTCTGTTCAATCGGATCCCAAACAGCCTCAGCTCGCCACGATTTTTCAGGTAGAACCGGCGCAATAAATATGCTGCGACCACACCCAGCACGACGATAACCAGCCACGGCGTTAACGACGAGCTTTCATCAACGCTCGTTAGATAAATTCCACGATTGCTCATCGTACCGATGCCCGGTAAGGTCCATGCTTCTGATGTTTTAGGAAGCCCTGCCAGGAGACCAAAGACCAGGAAGAACGCGAAAGTAATAAGCGGGATATTACGCATGATTTCTACGTAAACTTTTGCCAGCCCGCTGATTACGAAATTGCTGGAAAGTCGGGCTAAGCCGATAAGAATCCCGAGAACGGTTGTCGTAATCATAGCGATTCCGACGAGACGCAAAGTATTCGCCACACCCGCCATGAACGCGTACAGGATCGAATTACTGGAATCGTACGGAATCAGGCTATACGGGACGTCGAAACCGGCATTTGTGCTCAGCAATCGAAAGCTGAGGTTCAGGCCGCGTTTTTCAGCGTTGTCCATCAGGTTGGTTGCTAGCAGCCAGATTATTGATATAACAACCAGAGCCGCCAGTGCTTGCATGGCGAGCCGAATAAAAACGACGTTCCGCCATATCGGCACACCATGATAATTCAGTAATTTAAGCGAAGGTCGCGTGGACATCTGGTGGTTTAATTTCTCTCAAGGAACTTCGGATTCGGCTCATCTAGAAAGTCGAAGTGCAACACAGATCGCATTCATAATCAAGCTGTGAGGCAACGTGACACCAATGGCTCACCTGATGAGCCGGGGCACTATGTCAGCAACCCTGCACTAACCAAAGTGCAAGGTTGCTGACTTATTTACGCAATCAGGCTGCTACGTTCGCAGCCACGTACCAGTGCTACTCGAGTCCGGGAGCGAACAAAAGCCCGCCTTCGTTCCAGAGAGCGTCGTTGCCTCTTGGTCGGTAGAACCCGCCAATGCGCGTTTCATCATTTATTGAATAGAAACGCTCGACGAGTTCGTCGAAGTTTCCGATTTTCTTGATGACGTTGTGAGCGAAGTCGATGTCGAGGCCGAGTACTTCCTGGCCGTATTCACCCTCAACACCGAGCATGCGTAGGATCCTCGCGTTCTCTGAATTAGCAACCATGTCATCCACGTTGTCCATCGTCACATCCAGCTCTTCGGCGTTGATCATCGCCCATTCGACGAACCGAATGAGGTCGTACCACTGGTCGTCGCCGTGACCGACAAGCATGCCCCAAGGGTCCTTGCCCATCAGACTGTTCCACACGACGTGGGCATCAGGATCGGTCAGGTCGATCTGGTTTCGACCGAGGTCTGTTTTTCCGCCGATGGTGAAGTCACATCTGCCTTCGTCGTAGGCCGGCCCCGTGTCTGCCAGCTGGACCGTCTCGAAATCGATCCCGTACTGACCCTTAAGGTCTTCAGCAGC
>CAJQSP010000052.1 GCA_905614375.1 uncultured Dehalococcoidales bacterium
TCGCAATCATCGGTGTTGTTAATACTGTGATTGCTGCGTACTACTATTTGCGAGTGATTCGAGCGATTGTGTTCGAAGATGCTGTGGACGAGTCTAAGTTCAGTGCTGATAAGCCAATTTTGGTTGCTGCAGGTTTGGCTGCGATCGGTGCTGGTGTGTTCGGTATTGCGCCGTTCCTAATGCTTGATCTTGCCGAAAAAGCACTCTCGATCGTTCCGGCGATGAAGAAGAACGCAAATATAAGCGCTGCCGGAACTACAAGATCGGCGGCAGCCATTAGTTCAGGAATACCGGTGATTCCTAATTCCGGAATAGAAACCATCGCCAACGTGCTCACACCAGGTGTCACATAGATGGCCAGAATTCCGACCAACATAAACGCGCCACCGGCAAGAGTGAACAATACGAACTTCATCGCCGAGTAGCGAGGTCGTCCACTACCCCAAATGGCGATGAGCATGAACATCGGAATGAGTTCGAACTCGAAGAAAATGAAGAACAACAGTAGGTCGAGTGATACAAACACACCCAGTACTGCCGTCTCGAGCAGCAGCAGCCACAGGAAGTACTCACGTACACGCTTCTTGATTCGCCACGAACCAAGCGCCGCTGCCATACCGAGTATTCCGGTGAGCAATACGAGAGGTGCGCTCAAACCATCGACACCCAATAGATACGAAGATCGAAGTGCGTCGACAGGAATCCAGCGTTCGAAGTAGTCGATCATCTGGATGCCAGCTAGGTCTTGGTCGTACCCAACGAACACCATCACGCTCAATACGAACGTGACGACAGTCGCACCGATCGAGATCCAGCGGATCTGTTGATCGGAGTTTTCACCCCGGGCGAACATCGTTACCAACAGCGCAACCGCTGCAGGTAGGAACACCGTTATCGTCAGCAACCCATCAAACATGGGCGACCTCCAATGCCGTATTTAGGAAATATTCTGTTTTGCTTGCGCTAAATTCCACGTGCGTTATTAGCCCCATAACAAGAACGCTGCTACTACTGCGACCACGCCGATAACCATGCCAACTGCGTAAGTCTGTGTCTGACCGTTTTGAACTAGTGCCCCACTCTTTCCGATTCGGCTTACCCAATTCGAAAGATGGACATTTGCGTTGTCGATCCAGTGCTCATCAAACCATCGCAAAGCATCGGCTACATACGTGTAGAAGCCTTTGCGAACGATGATGTTCTCGTACGTTTCATCGAAGTAGTACTTGCGTAACATGAGCTTGTAGATTGGTTGGAATCGAGCTCCCATCGCTGTCGGCGAGATCAATCCCTTTATGTACATGAGGTAAGCAAGACCAATACCGGCCAAAGCTAGAACGGTCGAAATACCAGCGACCATATAGTTGAACTCAGGCGCTGCACCAGCGTGCTCGGCTGCCGAGTGACCACCGTCGGCATCCGTCGGGAATACGGCGTGGTTCTCTACAGTCACATAGTGAGCAAATGCGTGCTTGTCGATCCCGCCAACTTCTACCACTGGGTTCGATAAGAAGCCGATACCGATTGCGAGTACAGCAAGAACCAAGATTGGTCCGACCATCAGCCACGGCGATTCTCCAAAATGAGAATGAGCATTTCCAACCGGAACTGGATCGCCTGCGACCTCAGCATCCTTGATTTCCCGTTCTCCACCACCCTTCCACTCACCATGGAACGTAAGGAATATGGCTCGGAACATGTAGAACGCTGTCATCAATGCAGCGATAAGACCAAGCGCTAGAACTATGTTCCCTGTGGTCGTACCAACTTCAGCCGCGTGACCCAGAATCTCGTCTTTCGACCAGAATCCTGAGAACGGGAATAATCCGGCAAGACTCAAGCTAGCAATAACCATGCCCCAGTAGGTTTTAGGCATGTGCTTCTTTAGGCCGCCCATGTAGTTCATGTTGAACGTACCTGATGCGTGATGAACCGACCCGGCGCCAAGGAACAGTGCTGCCTTGAAGAATGCGTGAGTGAACAAATGGAACAGAGCTGGAGCGTATGCACCGACTCCCAAAGCCAACATCATGTAGCCAAGCTGAGAGATGGTCGAATATGCCAGCACACGCTTTATATCGTTGGCCACCAAGCCCATAGTTGCCGCAAATACAGCGGTGAATCCACCGATTAGCGCAACAAGAGTCATGATGTCCGAATGCTCGAACAGCGGGAAAAATCGTGCAATAAGAAATACACCTGCCGTGACCATCGTAGCGGAGTGAATCAAGGCAGATACAGAGGTTGGCCCTTCCATGGCGTCTGGAAGCCAGTTATGCAGCGGGAATTGAGCAGATTTACCAATCGCTCCAGCCAGTAGTCCAAGCGATACCCAAGTTGCAACCGAAACTGCAATACCACCTTGATGGATAGCTTCATACAGATCCGCTATGTCCATATACGACGAATCTTGTGAGTAGAGATAAAGAATTCCTAGCAGGAACCCGAAGTCTCCGAACCTCGTCATTAGGAACGCTTTCTTGGCAGCTGCTGCAGCCGTTGGTCGATCCATCCAGAACCCAATCAACAAGTACGACGAAACACCTACAAGTTCCCAGAAGACAAATATCTGAATCATGTTCCTTGATAGAACAAGTCCCAGCATCGACGCCGTAAACAATGCCATGTAGGTGAAGTAACGGGTGTAGCTCTTATCGCCATGCATGTACGCCTGTCCGTAAATTTGTACAAGCAAGCTGACTCCGCTGATAACTACAAGCATGATCGACGTTAGTTGGTCGACCATCAGACCAAACGTGAGATTCAGACCGCCAATAGCGATCCATTCGTGCGGTTCAAGATGCAACGGTCCATCGGACATCACCGTGCCAAGAGTCATTAGTGACAGGATGAACGATCCACCGATAGCCGCAATAGTTATGTAACCGGCATATTTAGAGTTCGATCCTACAAAGGCGCGCACCAACACTCCATTCACCAGCATTGCGGCGATGGGAAGGGCGATTATTAGCCAGGCTAAGCCTTCAGTAATCAACAGATAGTCCCTGTTACAGCTTTCTCAATATTTCGTCGGCAACGTGTTCCCGACCTTTGGGAACCATTACCCGGTACGACGCATCTTCAGCCCAATCGAGGATATCGCCCTCGGGAATGATCTTAGTCGGCAGGCCTTCTCCTTCGAGAAGGTCTTTCCACATCTGCGCAGAAATTAGGTTCGGTGTCTTCTTGTAGTCGACCCACATAGCTAGTTCTTCATCTCAGAGGCATCTGTAATTTCTACCGATTCCGTCGCTCGATACATTGCGAACACTAGAGCGAACGCCAGCGCAGCCTCACCGGCAGCGACAGCAGTTACAAATATTGCGAAAACGTGACCAGTCAAAGCTGATCGAATGGCTTCAGCGGTAAGTGGATCACCACTCAATAGCTCGGCGGCAGGAGTAAAACGGCTGAAACCAACCGCAGCAATCACTACGCCGTTGAACATGAGTTCAAGCGACATAATCACTGTTATTAAGCTTCGACGTGAAAAGGCCCCGTAAGCGCCAATGGCGAACAATGCGCCCGAAACTAGAAGTACGTTTTCGATGGTCATACCGAAGCACTTCCATTCGTGACTGATCCAGGCTCTTCAGTCGATTTCGGGTCACGCATCAATAGCAACCCACCAATCAACGCGGCAACCAGAAGCAAACCGATGAGTTCGAAGGCAAGCATGTATTTACGAACTAGCATCACACCGATAGCTCCGGTGCTATCGACAAATACACCATCGTTTTCGATGGCAAGGTCGTTACCGTCTAGAGGGGTATCAGTCAAAACTACGATCACATCGCCGGTGCCAACCTCAACGAACCCTTCCGTGAGTGCGGCAATTGCAACAGGATCAGTAATATCGTCCATCGACGACCACTGTGTGCTGTAAGCAGTAAACGCCAATGCGGCGAAGATCAGTACAGCCACCATTGCCCCAATGAGCCTGCCCTGAGCCGGGCGACTTCCAGACACGATGTCTTGGATGAACATAACTGCGAAAGCCATGAGCACCGATATGGCACCAACGTACACAAGAATCTGCACAACACCTACGAATTCGGCGCTGAGTATGAAATACAAAATTCCTACGCCAAGGAACGATCCCGCCAGCGCAATTGCTGCCCGGAACACGTCGCGCTGAGTCACTACGATCGCCGCCAAGCCAAGCGTCATCGCCGACGCCGCCCAGAATGCGATAGTCGTTAGTGTCGATACTTCCATCATTGCCATCATCTTTCGTCGACCCACTTCCGTTTGAGGTCTTCATCAGACGGACGTTCGTGACGACCAGCGTCGTGGAAATCTTCGATCGTTTCTTTGAATGGATCGAAGCTATTTTCCTCGAACTGAGGACGATAGAACGAACTCGGTCGCTTCGGAGCGTCGAACAACTCTTCCTTAGTGATAATTAGCTCATCACGCACGTATGTCGATCGCTCAAAGCTCGTACCCATGTGCAGAGCGTCGTACGGGCAAGCCTCAACACAGAGACCACAGAACATGCAACGGCCAATATCGATGTCGAAGACTTCGAGTTTATAGCTCTCACCCTCTTGTGCATCGATCTTGCCAGGAACACTGACAATCTCAATAATCCCTAACGGGCAGTATTTCGCACAACTCGCACACGCAGTACAGCGGTCTTCGAAAAATGTGAACTCGTTCCCACGGAATCGAGATGACTGTTTTACGGCGACAGGAACAGTCGCAAGTCCTACAATCGCTTTTAGCGAATCAGCCGGCCTATTCACCAAGAACTGGAATGGGTTCATGCCGGCCGCTTTTGCAGCACCAACGAAACCCACGTGTCGATCTGGGTACTGTTCAGTAACCGCAGGTCGCAGGAAGTGCTTTAACGTAACCAGGAAGCCACGAGTCAAACCAAGACCGATCATTAGTCGCCTCCTTCTTGAATTCGAACTTGAGCAGGTGCAGTTTCGTCACCGAGTACAGACGAATCCGGAATAGACTCGCTACCGACCGGGTAGGAAGGAGCGTTAGCGTCAGGCTGCTGCTGCTCGTACGGAGCAGTGCCAAGTAACTTACTCACCAAATAGATAGAGATGATCGCTACAGGCCAGTTGACAGCCGCCATCGCCCACAAATGAGCCGTGGTTGGATCCGGCCAGATCGCTATAAGGATCGCAGTCACAATGATGTTGATCATCGTCAACTCGAACAGACCCTTCCAAGCGAATTTAAGCACTTGGTCAACACGCAGTCGAGGCAGCGTCATTCGGAACCAAATGATCACAAACAAAACTGCGATCAGCTTTGCACCAAACCAGAAGTGTGAAGGAATCGAATCGAACCCTCGCCATCCACCTAGGAACAACGTCGTAATGATCGCTGCTGTGCTTATTTCAGCCATGAACTCAGCAAGGAAGAACAAACCGAACTTCATACTGGCATAGTCATTCAAATAACCGGCAGCAAGTTCCGATTCAGCCTCTGTAAGGTCGAATGGCGCACGAGCCATCTCTGCCATCGCAGCGATGAAGAACACAAAGAACCCAAGCGGCTGTATTAATATGAACGGCACGCCCTGAGCAGCGATGATATCCCCGAGCGACATTGATCCAGCAAGCATGATTACGCCGACAACAGCCAATGCCATCGGAATTTCGTAGCTAATCAAAAGTGCGACAGATCGCAAAGCCGAAAGGATCGCAATTCGGTTACCTGATGACCATGCTGCTGTAAGGACAGAAAGTGTCGTCAATGACGTTATCGCCATGACGAACAACACACCAACGTTCAAATCGACAACATATGTGCCTATTCCGAACGGAATAACCGAGAAAACCAATAAAGCCGGAGTAGCGATAAGTATCGGAGCGAGGTTGAACAAGATTCGGTCTGCATCGGCAGGAACAATATCCTCTTTGAACATTGTTTTGACGGCGTCAGCAACCGAAGTAAGCGTTCCGAACGGTCCCCATCTGTTGGGCCCAGTTCGTGACTGGAAACGACCGAACAAACGTCGTTCTCCCCAGATCAATACGATCACACCACCAAGTACGCCGTTCACGATCAATCCAATGATCGCCACTGCAGCAAGCAGGAATGCGAGCCACTCCAACCCACCGGGCAATAAGCCGTCAGAGTAGCCTCGGCTAGCACAACTGGCACTGTCGCCCGCGAGTACACAATAAATATTTCGCCAAAGCGAGTTATCGAGGAAGGCTTGACCCATTACCGGTCCACCTCACCCATGTTCAAGTCGACGCTACCGAAAGTAACGAACAGATCACCAAAATGACCACCGATCAACATGTCTCGCAGGAGAGTCAGGTTGATTAGCGAAGAAGCGCGCACGTGCATTCGGTACGGAGCAATTCCGCCGTCGCTCACCAGATAGAAACCAAGCTCGCCCTTCGACCCTTCGATGGCTGCATAAGCATCACCAACGGGCGGTCGAATCAATCGCGGTACATCGTCAAATGAAGGTCGAACTTCACCCGGTTCGATCTGCTCGATGCACTGGCGGATGATCTTTACACTCTCACGTGCTTCCTGAACTCGTACCCAGTAACGAGCGTAGTTATCAGAAGCGGTGTGAAGCTTTCGTTCGAAAGAAATACGGTCGTAGTAGTCGTAAGGAGCACGATGTCGCAGATCCCAGTCAACTCCGCTCGCACGAAGCATCGGACCAGTAATCGAAGCGTTAATCAACAGCTCTTTAGGTAGCACCGCAGTGCCTTTGGTACGTGAGAAAACTATTTCGTTCCCGCTCAGGTACGTTTCCAACTCGTCGATAGTGTTGACGATATCGCCAAGACCACGATTCAGAGCTGGCCAGAATTCGGCAGGTGCGTCCATGAACACACCACCAGGTCGCAAGTACGAGTTGGTGATGCGGGCACCACAAAGCATCTCGAACATATCAAGAATATTTTCACGCTCACGCATCGCGTAGATGAGCGGAGTCCCCAACGCACCGAGGTCCTGCAAAAGAAACCCGGTTGCCACTAAGTGACTAGCGATGCGCTGTAGCTCGCTGGCTATCATCCGAAGCCAAACACCGCGCGGTGAAGGCTCGATACCTGCTAGCTTCTCAACAGCCAGAATGTATCCTTGGTTGTTGAGCATCGACGAGACGTAGTCCATACGGTCGGTCAGTGTAACGATCTGAGTATATGTACGTTCTTCAGCTAGCTTTTCAGAACCGCGGTGCAGGTAACCGAAAACCGGCTCAATATCTACGATTTCTTCACCATCAAACATGACACGCATACGGAACACACCGTGAGTCGATGGGTGCTGAGGACCGAGATTAACGGTTACTGGCTGTGTCTTAATCGCCATTAGTCGACACCTGATTGACTACCAGCTGCACCGGGATCTGTCGAAGCAATCGACTGATCGTAAGTGACATAGTCCTTTCGAAGTGGGTGACCGGGATAGCCTTCCCACAACATGATTCGCTTGTGATTAGGGTGACCATCGAAGCGGATTCCCATCAAATCCCAAACCTCACGCTCTTGGTAGTCAGCCCCTCGCCAGATTGGAACAACACTAGCAATCGAAGGTTCCGTGCGACCGTGCCCAACGCGTGACTTCAACACTGCTGAAGCGTTCATAGGCAGCGAAGTAAGGTGATATACGACTTCGAAATGATCGATGTAGTCGACTGCCGTAAGACTGCTGAGTAGATCAAATTTGAACTCAGAGCGAATCTTAAGACCTTCACATACGGTCGATATAGAATCCGGCTTGAGCCACACATCTGAACCTGCACTCGACTCAACAGAGCCAGGTGCGAAGGCCTCGATGGCTTCAGCTAACGCTTCTCCACTCCAAACGGTGGTCATTCCTGCCCTGCCGCCTGCCCGTTAAGGCTGTATCGACGAATTTTGTCGTGAAGCTGCATAATGCCGTAAAGAAGAGCATCCGGACGTGGCGGACAACCGGGAACGTACACGTCGACCGGCATGATGTGATTCACGCCAGGAACAACTGAATAGCTTTGGTAGTAAGGACCGCCAGAAGTTGCACACACGCCCATTGAAATAACCCAGCGAGGCTCAGCCATCTGGTCGTAAAGCCTACGCAGCGGAACCGCCATCTTCCAAGTCAAAGTTCCAGCAACAATCAATAAGTCAGCTTGCCGCGGAGAAGCTCGCAAGGCTTCCATACCGAAACGAGCCAGGTCGAATCGCGCCATCGCTGCACTGATCATTTCGAACGAACAGCAAGCAAGACCTGACTGCAGTGGGAACACCGAAGATTTTCGTGCCCAGTTAAGCAAATAGTCAACAGAACTTACGATCACACTTCGCTTCAGTTCGTCGGGAACTTCGAGGACAGGATCGGGAAATGGCTCAAGATGAGTCGACTTCATCCGATTAACGGATTCACCCTCAGTGCGATCAAGGTCGAGGGTAATCGACTGTAATGCGCCTCGAGGATCAGCCCCTTTAGGTGCGCCGTATGGATCGATAAGTTTTGGACCGTTCATTCGTTTGTCACCCACTCAAGAGCACGTTTTCGCCATGCGTATGCGTATGCGAATGTCACGACGATCAGGAATACCAGCACTGCGCCCAGCGCAACAAACCCGAACTGTCGGGTCATTACGCCGTACTTAACCGCCCACGGAAACAGGAACACGGTTTCAACGTCAAATACGACGAAAAGTAAGGCATAGTAGTAGTAACGAAAATTGAACCGAGCAGGTCGATCGCTAAATGGAGGCATCCCACCTTCATAAGCGCTTTCTTTCACTGCTGTAGGACGAGAAGGCCTGACTTTAATGAACTGAGCCAGATAGCTCATCGTAAGCATCCCAATAGGGACGGTTACCGCCGCGGCGGCAAAAATGATGAGCAGTGCGTACTGCCTGAAATAATCCTCGAACATCAACTACTAAATACTGATTACTAAATACTGATTAAAGAACTTCATAAAAGCAGGTTTGGAGCATAGCAGTCGCCCGTTTTAGCAGCAAGTGAAAAAATGAACAAACCATAAAAGATCACAATAGATTCCAACATATCGGAATCTACGATTTCACCTAACAACTAACGGACGACTAATCGAAGACAATCACACCCCGACCGTCTTCACCACGAGCAAGCGCATCGTACGCCTCGTTGATTTTTTCAAGCTTGTACTTGCGAGTCACCATGCCGCCAACGTCGATTCGACCCTGCCGGTAGAACTCCAGCAGCTTGCCGAACGTCTCGTGCGGACTAGCAGAACCGTAGTAACTGCCAACAAGCGTCTTCTGGTTTCGGACTAGATCTACCAACGGGATATCAGCGCCCATGCCGTCGGGAGCAAGCCCCACCACGACAGTAGTTCCGCCCTTACGAGTAGATTTGTACGCCTGCTCGGTTGTGATCTTGTGACCAAACGTATCGAACGCAAAATCGACACCACAGTCGGTCAATTCCTGAATAGCAGCAACAGGGTCCTTCTCTTTAGAGTTGACTACGTGCGTTGCGCCAAATTTGTAAGCGAACTCAAGCTTATGATCAAAAATATCGACAGCGATGATCTTGCTGGCGTTCATCAGTCGAGCACCCTGAAGAGCGTTCAGGCCCACTCCACCAGTTCCGACAACCGCAACCGTCATTCCGGCTCGCATGCCAGGCTGGTTAATAACTCCACCAACACCAGTCGCAACAGAGCAGCCGATCAATGCAGCAACTTCCATGGGAACATCGTCCGGCATCGGGTAGCAAGCCTGTTGAGGAACTATGATCTTCTCCGCAAATACACCAAGCTTTGCAAATTGGTGAACTTCAGTACCGTCAGAAGTATGTAGACGGAAAGTGCCATCGTACTGACGTGTACCGGTCTCTCTGTTTGTGTCACAGAGATTAGATAGACCTTCACGACAAGATCGACAATGACCACAGTTGGCAACGAACGACAGCACGCAGCGGTCGTTCACTTTCACGGAGGTAACACCGGGTCCGATTGCATCCACAATCCCGGCGCCTTCGTGACCAAGCACGATTGGCATTGGAGTTGGGTTGTCACCCGTCATGACGTGATGATCTGATGCGCAGATGCCCGCAGCTGACATCTTTACTCGTACTTCGCCAGTTTTCGGTTCCGATTGGTCAAGCTCCACAATTGGCATGGGCTTTTTAGATTCGAATAAAACGGCGGCTTTCAACTACTGACTCCAGACGACAAAACGGTGGCGGTACCAATTCTCGAAATCGGTTATTTCGAGCATCAACATACTACTCTGTATAACGTCATTTCCGGCATAAATTAAAGAACACCCCGTGGCAATCACAGGGGTGTTCTTTAATTCTTACTCGATAGCAACGGTGCGGCTATACGCTTACACCTGTAATCATATTTATGAGCTTCGCACGTACTTCAGCCACATTGATCTCCAATACTATCTGTTCAACTTGTAGTCGTCAGCCACGATTTCCAAAAACAATCCAAAGAAACCGTAGCGCTACCACCTAGCTGCTTTGAATTACAGCGCCAGATTCAATCATGTTTGCAACGGTTGCTTTGAGGTCTTTTACTTCCATGATGTGAGGCGAGCGACCCGACTCTTTCTTGTCCCAAAGCACTCGATCATCAACGGTTACCTTGAATGCACCGCTATGTCCCGGCTTGAGCGAAATTGCTAGAGCAGGTCCAGCTGCCTGAAATAGCTCACTCACCATGTTTGCGGCAAGGTTGGCATACCCACACGGTACGCAGTACTCGATTTCAGCTTCCATCTTCCAGTGATCAGACATATCTACCTCTTATTGGTTATTGGCTTTACGCGACCAACGGACATCGATCTATGCAAATAGATCCGCCGATCTAGTCCGCTGATCGTATCAGGTGGCACAAGTGGCGATCTGCGAACGGTAAATATCTATCCACCAACCGCAGTATCCATATCCTGCGTTTCCGTTCCGGTATACTGCGCCTTTGACCAGAGCATGGCGGCTGAGCCGGTTGTGGCAAAGCAATCATAGAACGACCATGACACAACAGATTGAAGGACGATAAAATGCCCTCATTAGTTGAGTTGCGCCCGGTTAGCCGCGAAGACGTGCAGCGACTCGCTGATTGGCTTGATGACCCTCAAGTTGCTGAAGCATGGTTTGGTCGTTATACCTACGGCGATGCAGCACACCTTGGTTACGAGCCAAAAGAGATGATCGCCGCGTCGGAAGAAGCGTGGGATGAAGTATTTCACGACCCTCATCACCAGCCTCATCGAGACATTTTCTCGATTTACACGCTCTCAGGCGAACACATTGGCGAAGGCCAGCTTTCGATTGACGAAGCACTAGGCGAAGCTCAAATCTCGGTACTTATTGGCCAAAAAGCACTATGGCATCACGGCTACGGGACATCTGGCGTAATTGCAATGCTCGAGCACATCTTTGAACATCTGGGTTTGCACAGAGCGTGGGTCGACGTACCCGAGTACAACACGGCAGCACGCGCCATGTTTAACCACCTTGGCTTCCAACACGAAGGCACGCTTCGACAGAGCCGACCTCATGACGGTGCTCGACACAACTCCGTGATCCTTGGGATGCTTACCAACGAATACAAAGCGGCGTTCCCTGACGGAACGCTGAGCCACGTCACAACCTGGGACGCCCCGAAGGTTTAGTAGCCGCGTTAATTACGAGCGTCTACAGGCCGAGTGCTGGCCCGAGAACATCGAGATACTTCAGAGCAGAACCAGTGTTAAGTAGTACTACGCGCTCGTCTTTTGCTATATCGCCTGATTCCAACAAAAGTTGCAATGCCGACAGCGTTGCGCCGCCTTCTGGAGCCGGGAATATGCCTTCATATTCCGATATTTCTCGTACTGAATCCACCATCTGATTGTCGGTAACTGTCAGCGCCGTTCCGCCGCTCTCACGGACAGCTCGAATCACTAGGAAATCACCGACAGCCGCTGGTACACGCATTCCTGCTGCGAGAGTGGAAGGATTTTTGAACGGTTCTGCGAACTCTTCGCCTTTGTTGTAAGCATCGACCAACGGTGAGCAACCGGCGGCCTGAACACAGATCATTCTTGGTCGTTCACGGCCTATCCACCCGAGCTGTTCCATCTCATCGAGCGCTTTCCAAATACCGACAATTCCGGTTCCACCACCAGTTGGGTATATAACAACGTCAGGAACTTCAAACCCGAGCTGTTCAACTATTTCGTAACCCATCGTCTTTTTGCCTTCGACGCGATACGGCTCTTTCAACGTCGATACATCGAAGTAGCCATGTTTTTCAGCAGCTTCACCAGAAATTCGACCTGCGTCCGTAATGAATCCGTCCACCAAATTTAGTTCCGCTCCATAGGCGGCACATTCGATCTGGTTCGCAATCGGAGCGTCCTTGGGCATGTACACATGAGCTTCCATACCCGCAGCTGCTGCATACGCCGACATTGCACCGGCAGCATTACCTGCTGAAGGCATCGTCAGCTTCATCTGTTTCAGTTCGAGTGCTTTCGAAACAGCAGCTGACAGTCCCCGAGCCTTGAACGATCCGGTCGGGTTCACGCCTTCGTCTTTAATTAGCAGTGAACTCATTCCGAGCCGCGCACCTAATCGAGTTGCCTCACGAAGCGGAGTGAATCCTTCTCCGAGAGTAACGATGTTTGCGGGATCAATAACCGGCATCACTTCTCGATACCGCCACATGTTCGGTTCACGCTCTGCCATCAACTCCTTAGTAAGAGTTTCAGCCGCCTTCGTAAGATCGTAGCGCACCAAATATGGTTTGCCGTTCTTTGGGTTCAGTCGGTGCGGCAACTCGTGTCCGCACTCTTCGCCGGAAAGTGAACACTCAAGGTGGGTGATGTGACTGCGAATCTCTGTTCGATCTGACAAGTGAATCTCCGTGAGGTGCCGAATTCCAAAATTCGACTAACAGTTCAACTGAACCCTAATG
>CAJQSP010000053.1 GCA_905614375.1 uncultured Dehalococcoidales bacterium
TCGCGCTGAAACAGCGTTCCTACCCCATAGCGAGTCAACGTTCCAGCAGCTCCAGCTAGAGCTATATACACAATCTTTTCCATAGTGAAATTCCCCATTCACCAGTTCAGTTATGCATGAGTGTGAGCCTTTCCCGGCTAATGCACCGCGGATCCTCATCGTACTCACATTCACACCCAGCGTAACCAGCGGCTCGCTCCTCTGCGTCATTTATAACTCACCGAGAGTTGGGTTGCTTTTTAGCCGGTAGTAATCGATCGCATTTCAAGTTGAGTCCAATTTACGATGAGTGCCATCTAGGTGAATCATGCTTCGTTTTCTTACTTCGCATCACCAAATAACCTGAGCCAGTCGCCAGAGAAGATCCAAAGTGCAGATTCGAATCCGGAGAAAAAGGGCGGCAAGCTAGCCAACAAACAATCCTCCCCCAAAGTGGGCGAGTTAGAGGGATAGATTGCGACGCGTGACTGAGTCGTCCGACGACGATAGAACCTAACACCATCCACGACCATGGCTGTAGCTATCCTTTGCCAGATGGAAAAGCTAGGGTAGGAGAATTGCGACGCTCGACCAAGTCGTCCGACGACGCCCGGAGCTAACGCCACTGCCCGACTAACGCACCACCTAATCCACGTCAATTCGTGGCGGAGGATTCAGCACTGGGTGAATCGCCAAAAGCTTCGCAGGCTCACTACCCGAATTGTAAATTCCGTGTCGAATCCCAATCTCGCACGTAAAGCAATCGCCAGCAGCAAGAGGAACATTATTCTCATCCGCATAAACCGCCATCAAATCACCCTCAAGACAGAACATCGACTCCTCATGACCCGGGTGGTAATGATTCGGAGCAATCGAACCTGGCTCGAACGTCAGTTCACTCAAATACAACGAAGCCGAACCTAAGAAGTCGCCAACCATGTCATGGCGTGAAACTCCAGCCATGAACTCATACGGCTCGTTCTTGCTTCGAACGAAAACCGTAGAAGGTGGATCTCCGTCGGTGTACTCAGCATCCTGCAACGCCTCACGCTCTGGCTCAGCAGTCGGGTAAATCGTAATCAAACGCGCCGGAGAATCACCGACATTCTCAAGACCATGACCAATACCAGCCGGAGCCAACACGCAATCACCCGCTGAAGCCTTGAATCGAGCAGTACCTACCCTGAACTCCATATCGCCTTCAACGACGAAAATCGCCTCTTCCGTATTCGGATGCAAGTGATAGCCCGATCGTACTCCCGGTTGAACAGTCAGATCGCCAACCGTCGCCATCGCAGCGCCAGTCGAAGCACCTGCCATAGTCAGCAGCTTTCCACCCTCCATAGGGGAGGACTTTTCTTGATCGGCTCGTCGGAGAATTGTCATACAGGCCTCGTTTCTGATGAGCACAAGCGTCTATGCCCAAAGGTTGTACAGATAGTGAAGCGAAAGTTTACAGATATTGCCGAAACTCCGCTCGTCCATGACACGTTCGGTCATGCTCCAGCAAATCACTCCAGCAGCTGACCGACTACTTCCACCACCCAATCGCCAACAATTTCAGGCTTACCATCAAGCTGACTCAGCTCCTTG
This sequence comes from uncultured Dehalococcoidales bacterium, assembly GCA_905614375.1. Next base: position 1,573 of record CAJQSP010000053.1, read on the forward strand.
CTGGGTCGAGAAAAAACGCCGCGTTCTACCCGGCAAAAATCGCCCCTAAAGTGTCCCACTTTTGAGCAGCAACGAGCCAAATATCAAAAGGATCGATTCCAAGTTAGATTTCGGCGTCCTTATAAACCTTAGCCGCTAGCTTGAACGCCTTAACCGAATCTACCGATAACTGCTTATCGAAGAAATGAGAAATCTCAGCATTCTCGAGCTGCGCTGCGACAAATGCCGGCGGCGAATTGGTCAACGTAAGCATCGAAACACCGTGCTGCTTGAGACGTTCCAACTGCCCACGAACTTCCGCATTCACCGGCAACGATCTCATCGCCCCAACCACCCTCGAAAAGTCCGATTCTGTAACAGCAACTCCACGGCGCGCTGTAATCAGCTTAAAAGCTGAAACCCCGATCTGCTGAAAGTCTGAATAGTTGCCCAAAATCGAGATGACAAGAGCGTCCTGATTAACCTGCTCGAACAACTTTTTCAAATCTCACCCGAGCCATATTCGATGCAAAATCACATTCATTTTCTGAACGGTAAAGTTAGAGGGGGGGGGGTAGAACGCGACTAACGTAAAAACGGATGCACCACGCAAAGACGCGCCACGCCATCGCCACGATTCGTAAACCCATACGACTCGTCAGGCTCAACAACCGCAGCATCATCCGAAGCAAGCTCAAATTCATCGCCAACAGCCGAAACCACAGAACCCGAAACCACAAAAATCGCAGTCTCAACATCGAAAGTTTCTACCGGAGTCGAAGCATCCGGCTGAATATCGACAAAGTACGAATAAGTCGACTTCGCACCCGAGAAATCTCCCGAAAGCTCAACCTTCTCGACGCCCTCAGCGTAAGCCACCCGCCGCGAATCAGCGCGAACAATCGCAGGGTTTGAAGTCGCGTCTTCTAGGTCCGGATCATCAATGTGAATCGTCTCCGGTGGCGTAACGGGAAACGCAGTAATCATCCGACCCACCAAGCCAGTTCGATTATGAAATGCATGACCCGTCCCCGGAAGAGCAGTCACCGTATCACCCGGATACACAACTGCCCGTTTACCATCGACCCAACACTCAAGCTCTCCTTCGAGCATGATCTGCGTCTCTTCAGCGCCACCCGTGTGATAGTGATACGGCACACCGTACCCAGGCTGGTAGTACAAATCACCAACATGCAAACTCGAATGCCCAAAATCAGCACCAGCAATCGCAAACCGAGGACACCCCGGATACCGATCCACAGCCTCTTGCTCACTCCTACGAATAATCAATTCTTCTAAATCTTTCTTTTACAGCCCAAAACCATTCACACTGTCATCCTGAATTAATTTTCAGGATCAAACGCACACCCGTCACAATTACCCTAGCCCTTCCGGATGAAAGGGCTAGGGTAGGATAATGGTAGCTCGGAGCCGAGTCATCTGATGGCGAGCGCGACTAACGCTAAAACCCGTGAACCATCACCCGCACCGCACCCGAAATCCGCTTATCGTCAGCCGCCGCAAACGCCTCAGCAATCTCATCCAAACCAAAATGATGCGTAACAATCGGGTCCGGATTCAACTTCCCAGCAGTCAATAACCCCAGAGCAATAGCGAACTCGCGCTCGCCATTCCAACTCGAAAAACTATTCGACCACTGAATCGTCACCTCACGCTCCATCGCCATCGCCGGATCAATCGTCTGCGGCTTAGTGAACAACCCCAACACCGACACAACACCACCACGGCGGGTCATCTCAACCGCCTGCTGAATCAATTGCGACTGACCACCAACTGTCTCGAACGTAACCGCAGCCCCCTCGCCACCAGTCGCCGTCAAAACAGCCTCAACCGGATCCTGGGTAACTGAAACAACGGCCAATCCATCATCCTGAGCCCCATCGAAGGGTCTGGATCTGCCGTCTACAACGCCAACATCAGCCGATCCGGCAGAAACAGCCAAACCAACCGACTGTTCACGAGTTCCAATCAAAATTACTTGCGAAGCACCATTCGCCTTCAAAACCTGTCCCATCGTCAAAGCAATCGCCCCCGCCCCGATAATCGCAACGCTCTTACCCGCAAAATTCGGCACACGATTCATCGCATGAACACCGCACGCATAGCAATCAACCAACGCCGCAGCGTCAAAAGAAACATCGTTAGGGAGAGCTGTCACATTCTCGGCAATACAAACGTCGTACTGCGAAAAACCATGACTCCCCTGTCGAACGCCACCGCGCATCCCTCGATCAGCACAAAGGTGATACTGCCCGTCCCGGCACAACCGACACTCCCCACAACCCAGCAAATGCTCGGCCTCAATCCCCACGCGCTGACCAACCTCCAGACCCTCCACGCCTTCACCCAATCCAGCAACCACGCCAGAAAGCTCATGACCCTGCTGCCAACAAACATCGTCTCGAACTCGATAACCCCGATAGTTGTGCAAATCGCTCCCACAAACCCCAGCCGACATCACCTTGAAAAGAACCTCACCAGCCCCCGGCGTCGGAATCTCCTCCTCAACAACCCGAATGTCCTTCTCACCATAAAAATAAGCCGTCTTCATATTTGGCAACTCACGCACGCTCCTAAATTGTCATTGCGAGGAGGAACAACGTGGCAATCAACGTCCACCTCAATACTACTTTCGAATCAGTCACTATCAGCCGATCTCTCAGAAGAAGTCGCTCGCGACCAAGCAGCGTAAATCTTCTCCGTCTCCTCGTTGAACGGATAAAAAAACTTAGGAGAAATCCCCTCCTTCTGCGTGTGCCACAAAATCGCAGCCTCAACCTCATCGTGATGAACACACTCGTCGTAAATCTCCGAAGCCAACTGAGCCGGAAGCACAACCACACCATCCTCATCACCAAGAATCACATCACCTGGCCAAACCAACACACCACCACACTGAATCGGCTCATTCACCTCATACGGCAATACATTCGGTTCACCGATAGTCGGAGTGCTACCCCCGCCGTAAACCGGATAACCATAATCAGCGACCTTGTGACCATCCCGAACGCCGCCATCGGTAACTAATCCAGCCGCCTTCTGTGACAAAATCCGCGAAAAAACAACGTCACCACCAGTCGAAGTCATACTCTCACCCATGCAATCGGCCACCAAGCAATCACCCGGCGTCAAAGCCTCAAGCGCATCCCAACGAGGCGTCTCATTGAAACCCTCACCATGCCCACCACGAGTTACATACTCCTGCAAATCAGGGCGAGAAGGAAGATAGCGAAGTGTCACGGCGCGAGCCACCAAACGACGACTCGGAGCCAAACTGTGGACGCCATTCATGAACACCTTCAAGTATCCACGCTTCGCCAGTGCGCCAAGCACCGTAGCGTTCGAAACACCCTCGTACTTCTTCAAAACATCATCTGACACTCTCACGACAACATCAACCAACGGTCAAACTCCTAAAAATAAAAAGACAATCACAGCGAAACTACCAATCCAAACACCGGCGCAGTATAACCGTCACCCAAAGTCCAACACGCCCAACACGCCCAACACGTCATCCTGAACCCCGTCGAAGGGCTCCAACTACCGATAACATCAAATCCACAAATCCCACCACAACGGAACACGCCAAAAAACACAACATGAAAATCTACTGGAACACACTGAACCCCCGACTCCGCAGCCTTATCGTTTTCATCATTGCATTCGCTGTAACGCAACTCGGATTCTTCATAGTCGACGGCGGTATCCAACAAATCGACCTGCTCTTCGGCGTCTACGTCGGCGGATTCGTCGTCTACTTCCTCGCACGCTGGGGCTTTTTCTCGCTTCGAGTCTCACTCGTCCTACCAAACCAAGAACTCACGACTTACCAAAAATATCGAAAAAACCCAGGCAAACGCCGTCACGGACCAGCCGAACCAGCCGAATTCATCGATCCCGAAGATGCTGACGAAGAACTGCTCCCCGACGATCGCGTAATTGGCGTCGCATACAACGGCGAAGCCGCCGCATACCCACTCGCAGCGATCGGCGTACGCGAAATATCAAACGAAGAATACGGCAACATACCACTCATCGTCTCTTGGTCACCAGTCACCTACTCGGCACGAGCATTCATTGCGAACGCAAACAACCAAGCACTCACTCTTAATCGACACACCCACACCGTATTCAACTCACCTGCTCTCCCCGAAAATTCAGGAAGTG
>CAJQSP010000054.1 GCA_905614375.1 uncultured Dehalococcoidales bacterium
CTACGCTTCGACTGTGAGCAATCGCCGGATTGAGGTCGATAGATTCTTCGACACACCATTGCGCAGGACTGCGATTTCTTTGCTCGACAAATACGATATTAGGTACGTTTACATCGGCGAGATGGAACGGGCAAGGTATGCGGAAACGGGGTTGGAAAAGTTCAAAAAGTTGGATATCAACGGACTTGATCAGGTGTACCCGACGTTAGAGATGATCGCAGACGGAATCGATACTCCGGTAGTGATCTACGAGTACACGCCTGATTCGGTAGAGCCCCGTTCTTAAAAAAATAAGCCGACTACTGTAACCGGCTTATTCAATTGACCATACTTAGATCGATTTAGTCTTCTGGTTCTTCAGGAACGATCAGACCGTAGTCCTCATCGTGTCGGCGATACACGACGTTAATTTCGTCGGTTTCTTTGTTTCTGAAGAGGTAGAAGTTGTGAGCAAGAAGCTCCATCTGGGCCGCTGCGTCCTCAACCGATACAGATGCCACCGGGTGACGTTTTGTACGAACTAGCTGACCGTGTTCTAGAGTGGCGATGCCACTTTCGTCGATTTCAGATACTGACTCTTGCGCCAGCTGCTCGGCAATGGCCATCCCGAGCCCCCCTTCAACGGAGCGTCGGGTCTTGTCGGAGTAGCGATTTTTATACCGGCTGATTTGCCTGGTAATAGTGTCGGAAACGTGATCGACGGCGGTGTAAGGCGAGTCCCCTCTCATCTCACCTCGAATTACGCCACGATTCAATCTGATTGTTACCTCAGCTATGAATCGATGTTCTTCCTTCTTGGTCTGCTCTTTGCGAATTTGCAGGAACACAGGAACCGGATCACGGAATCTGCGATCAAGGATGCTGAGACGCTTCTCTGCATATGCCCTTATGGCGTCGGTTACAGTCGTGTTGTTGGCGGTGATTGTAAGTTCCAAGTATCCCCCAATTCGAACCTGAACTATGTTCATTAACAGGCACCATTATGATACTCCGCTATTCTAATGAACCGCCGGATTTTGGGTAGATATGGGACGTGACTTTTATCTGATGACGCCCAATTTATAACAACACTAAGAGAATTAACGTCAGGCGCGATGGATCTGGTCTTCCAGCCGACTTGTTGGTTCGATCGACAAACACGGTTCCACAATCAGAACAGCCAGCTGCCGTCTCGAGGTGTGGCTCCCTCAGGTGCGTTCGAGGTGTATTTGTACTCGGTGAGTGAGATTTTCGATCAGGGGATTTTGGTAGTAAACGACGGGTTTATTACGGGCTGTACCTTGAACGCAGTACCTGCCACACTGAAACTCCCCGGAGTAAGTTGGATTGGCGGTTGTGCGCTGACCGTTCAGCCGATTGGTTGAGTGAAGTAAATGAATCGTAATTTCTATGGATATGAAGTGAGCCATGAATGTCTGAACTAAAGGCAGTTTTGTTCGATGTATACGGCACGCTTGCGGGGTTTGATCCTCCGAGAGAGCAAATACAGGCTCAGGCACTTGAACAGTTTGGTCTCGAAGTAAGCGCTTCTGGCATTAATGCTGGGTATCACATGGCTGACGAATTCATGACTCGACAAAATGCGACTAAGCCTGTGCGAACGATGAATGGGAACGAGCAGGGGAAATTCTTCGCCCGATTTGAGCAACTCGTGCTACAGGGTGCTGGTCACGAAGTTGACTTGGCACTCGCAGGAGAGATTTGGTTTGAGGTGAGGAAGCAGGAGTATCGAATAGCTTTGTTCCCTGACGTTATAGACGGCTTAGACAGGATACGGGCATCGGGTTTGGTTGTTGGTATCGTCTCGAACATGAACTCGACTACCCAGCGACTATGCGATGACATGGGACTGACTGGTCACGTCGATTTTGCGGTGACTTCAGGTGAAATCGGTGCCGAAAAGCCCGACCGGCAAATATTTGAAGCCGCTCTGATTAAAGCTGACGTCTTAGCAGAGGAGTCAATATTTATTGGAGATCAGTTGGAATCGGACATATTTGGTGCCGAACAAGCCGGTCTTCGACCTATATTGATTGATCGATATAACGGTCATTTGGGTTACAAGTCTCATCCTAGGGTTGTCGATATGGAGTCAACAATTGCTCTAATTGCGGAGATTAGATCAAAATAGGCAGTATTATCGTCGCCGTAACAACCGCCTGTGTCAGCTGAGTTATTAAAAAGCGCGCATCAAGCGTGGAAGAGACCTATGAGTAAAAATATGAAAATCGAACGCGTTGAATCCATCCTCGCTGGTAATAGTCAGATCGTCAGAATCTTCACCGACAACGGTCTTGTTGGCGTCGGACAGTCAGCTTGCTGGGGTTATCTCGAAGCTACAGATGCGGTAGTGAAGAAATTCGCCGATTATCTTCTCGGTAAAGACCCTCTCGATATCGAGCATCATTGGCAGTACTTGTACCGAATGGGACCCTTCCGTGGATCAGTGCTTTCGGGTGCTGTCAGCGCCGTTGATATCGCGCTTTGGGACATCAAAGGCAAGCATCTTGAAGCTCCGGTGTGGCAGCTGCTTGGGGGTAAAGTACGCAACAAGATTCGACTACATTTACTCATGGGTGGAGTTCGACCTGACGCTTCAGATCAGGGCACAACATCGCAGGGGCTAATGGTGAATGCGAGGGAGGCGGTTGAGCAGGGATTCACTGCTATCAAGACAGATCCACTGCCTGATGGCTTCCAGTCGATGACGCTTCCTCGACTGATTCACGACACGCGTGAAAACGTGGCTGCAATGCGCGAGGGTGCGGGACTAGATTGCGACATCATCCTCGAAATGCATCGCAAGCTAACGCCGATGGTTGCGATTGCGCTTGCTGAACAATTGGTTGAATTCCAGCCAGCATTTTACGAAGATCCGGTACAGATCGACTCGATTAAATCTCAGGCCGATGTTGCTCAGCGAACGACACTTCCAGTAGCGAACGGCGAGCGCATGCATTCGATTTGGGAATTCCGAGAAATGTTTGAAGCTGGTGGAAGCCAATATGCACGACCTGATCTTGGACTTGCTGGTGGATTCACTGCAGTGAAGAAGATTGCCGCAATTGCGGAGTCATACCACTCTGCAGTCGTGACTCATAATTTCCTCGGGCCAGTTTTGACTGCTGCGGCTTGTGGTCTCGATACATCGATTCCGAACTTCCTTACGCAGGAGTACTCCAAAGAAGATGAACAACCGTTCAACGCGATGTTCAACTCGGCGTGGCAGCGTGATGGTGGCTACATTCCAGTTCCCGACGCCGTCGGCATTGGAATCGATTTAGAAGTTGAAGGCTTCCAGTCGCAGACGTATGAACCGCGTAACTTACAAGTCATTCCAATGCGAGAAGACGGATCAGTCGGCTACTCGGTGTAAGTGGTGGGAGCCACGTTTTCTATAGGACGGTTATTTCCATTTGAACGTTGACACTTGCGAAGGCATTTCGCTGAAGTTGCAAGCTGCGATTTACCGGGAGTCGCTTGCGTTGGTTGAGACGGGTATTGCTGATGCGGCTGACATCGACAGAGTTATTACTAATTCGATAGGCCGTCGTTGGTCTGTCGGTGGTCCGTTCGAGATTTGGGAGCAGATCGGTTGGGATCTAGTTCAGGTTATTGCTGGCGAGCTGTTCGCTGATATTTCAGTGGTAACTTCGGCATCAGAAATTTCTGTACCTGAGGTTAGCGAGAGTCCAAGTGTTGTAAGCGGTGGCACTTCGTCGGGCTCGAAATTTCAGAACGTTGCGGTTATTGGTGCTGGACTCTTGGGCCACGGAATTGCACTTGAACTAGCTGTTAATGGCAAGCATGTTTTTCTTAACGATATTTCAGATTACTTGTTGCGTGATGCGATATCGAGAGCTCGGGTGGGTTTGAATGCCCTCGCCTCTGTTGGTTACATTTACGAACATCAGGTCGAACAAGCGCTTTCGCGTATTTCAACTTCGACAGATTTGGGAGAATCGGTGAAGAATGCCGA
>CAJQSP010000055.1 GCA_905614375.1 uncultured Dehalococcoidales bacterium
TGTCCCACGTAATAGGACATTAGTCTTTACCGGCTGGAGTGATTACTACAAAACTCAGCACGATAACGTTGAGAATTTCAATACTTGGATGCCAGGTAACCAACATTCTCGACATGCCTTGAACAAAGGTCATACTGAATACCTGTTTTACACTAACCTGAATACAGGCGAACTTGTTCCATGGATCGGTGAGTCATTCGAGTACAACTCGACAATGGACAAGATTGACGTTGTGTTGCGCTCAGGCGTCAAGTGGTCCGACGGCGTGCCGTTCACGGCCAACGACGTGAAGTTCACGGTTGATATGGTGATTGCTAACTCACCTGATATGAACCGCTCGAGTAATTGGGCAGACATGATCAAGAGTGTGGACGTCACGGACGATCTCCACTTCTCTATCACCCTGAACCGTCCTGACCCACGATTCTTCGTAAACCAGTTCGGTCTCGGGCATGAGAACCACACGGCTATCATCGCGAAGCACGTATGGGAAAACGAAGATGCGATGACTTTCACCAACTATGACCCAGCCAAGGGCTGGCCTCTAGGAACCGGCGCGTACGAGTTAGTAAGGTCTACGCCAGAAGCGCAGATTTACGACCGTCGTGACGATTGGTGGGGAGTTGAAAGCGGTTTCACGGATCTGCCGGAGCCTGAACGGCTCTTGTTCATCCCCGTAGCTGATGACGATGTTGCTGGACAGTTGTACATCAATAACGACCTTGACTACGGTCCACCCCTTTTGAAGGGTACGTTCGAAGCAGCTAAGGGTAGGAACCCTGCTCTACGTTCATTCAATTCTGAAGGACCTGTATGGGGCGCTCCAGACGGCTGTAACTTTGTGCTGATTATGAACAACCAGAAGAAGCACTTCGATAACGTCGATGTTAGGTGGGCTATCAACCTCGGTATCAACCGAGACGAAGTCTCCAAATTGGCCTACGAGGGCGGCATGCCACCAGTGTCACTCCCGATATCGTCGTATGGAGTCAAGCAGTACTTGCCATTAATGCAGGACATCATTGACAAGTACGACGCGGGTACCCACGACCTCGCCAAATCCGCTGCTCGCATGGAAAAAGCCGGGTACAGTAAGGACTCTGAAGATTACTGGACCAAGGACGGAGAACGGGTAGAGATAACCCTTGAGATTCCTTCGTGGATGCGACCGCAAGGTCCGATATTAGAGAAGCAGCTACAAACTGCCGGCTTTGATATCGTCTTCAAACAGGGTGAGCCAGCGACCATCGGTGACCGTCTGCAAATGGGCGAGACCGAAGTCATCTGGGTACAGTGTGGTTCAATCAATGAGCCATATGACACCTTCAAGTCTTACCACTCGAAGAACTCAGCACCTCCAGGTGAGAAATACGCTGGAGCTGTACAGGGTGGTCGTTACGAAAACCCTGAGATGGATGCCATTCTCGATGAGATGGAAGGTATGATCCACTCACCAAACGATGCAAGGTACGTGGAGCTGGCTCGTGCAGCTGCAGAACTGTACCTACGTGACATGCCGGTAATCCACATAGCTGAAGAACAGCACGTGGTAGTCCAGAACACGAAATACTGGAAGGGCTGGCCAGGCGTTGAAGACCCGTATGCGGCGCCTTACCCGCCGTGGAACGGTCACTACCTGATCACGATGAACCTTCAAGCGACAGAATGACCAGGGGGCTCGGTAAGATACTGAGCTCGACTAAGAGTTCATACTCTTAGAAAGCAACTAACTTGCTTAATTAGACGGGGGGCGGATTTTCCGCCCCCCGTCTTTCTTTAAACACTGTTTTAAAGAACACGGATTCCAAATCAATTAGTTACTGCACAAAAGTTAAATATTCGTTAGCGAGTGATCGTTCATCTAGCAATTTGAATGCTAGATTTCGGCTGGGCTTATAGTGTTTTAAAGTCATTTTCTGGTTTTATTTCGAGTAAAATCTGGTTCTTCACTGTGGACGAATGAGGGCGCCGTTTGCTCCGCACTCTGTTATTAAACCGAATCTTTAGCTAGCGACAGGTGACTGATCCCAGATGACATATAGCCGTTTCAACGTAGCTCTGTTGTTCAAATCCGTCGTCTTATTTACAGGTTGCTTTATTGCAGCTTGTAGTGGATCGACCATGCCCACACCTGAGCTCGCTCCTGACGATGGCATTGTGCCGTTCATCAACATTGCCCGTGAGGCTCTGGGTGACAACGCATTCGTGAACAACTGGCATCCGGGCGTAGCAATTTTCGACTACGACCGTGACGGTGACATGGACTTCTACATCACCGTTGCCGACGGAACTTCTGACAAACCCGAGGCACCAGGTGGTCCCAACCTCCTGTTTCGCAATGATGGCGACGGTGTGTACACGGAGACCGCTGCCGAAGCCGGGGTGGACGCTTTCGCGAGCAACAGCACGGCGCCGGCAGTATGCGATATCAACAACGACGGCTACCAAGATCTCTACGTGGCCTCCTACGGCAGGATTGGCGACGGTCTTGACTACCGATCGGTAGACCCAATTTTTTACTTTCGCGAGGCACCTGGTCTACGTCAAGCCGTAACGGATCGTCTGTTTCTGAACCGAGGGGATGGCTCGTTCGAAGACATCACGGCTTCGTCTTTCGGGGATGCAGTCAATATTCGGTCGGGCATCACGGTTGCGTGTGCCGACGTCGACGGTGACGGTTGGCTCGATCTGTTTGTCGGTAACCGCGCTGACCAGGATTTTATTCGGTTCGACGATCCGCGTCACCATGGGCATTACAACGTCCTCTATCGTAACAATGGAGATCTTACTTTCTCTGACATTACTGAGGAGGCAGGCTTGATGGGGCCTCAAATCCTGATGTTGGACCCTGAGGGCGCACCCATGGAGTGGAAAAACCCGACGACCGGCGAGGTGACGCGAGGCTACGATCCCACCGTACGCGATACGATGGGAAACGTCGTTGGGGACCCCACTGGACAAACGCTATCCACCCTATTTTTCGACCACGACGATGATGGTGACCCTGACCTATGGATTGCCGACGATGGAGACACACTTAAGGTCTATCGAAACGATTCTTTGGACGGTGAGATCAAGTTCACACCAATCGAATCCGAGATGGGAATCGACGACGTCGGCGCTTGGATGAGTTTCGCTGTTGCCGACTACGACGGTGATGAAGATCTCGACATCTTCATCAGCAACATTGGATTCCATTTCCTTCTCGCCCAGAAGCCGACTGTCCCGTCCGGTGATTGTGCCTATAGCCAGCAGTTTGGCTGGGGTACCTGCTATCACTACCTGCTTCGGAACGATGGCATAAGGGACGTGCCCAACGTGGGCGCTGTGCCCGTCTTTACTAACGTTGCATCAGAGACAATGGTCAAGCCGAGCAAGGCTATGCCGCCGGCGTCTCTTGACCCGTCGAATATCCTTCCCGAGTGGGGTATTGAGGGGCCGAAGGGCTTGTCAGCCTACGACTTCGGATTTGGGACAGTCTTCTTCGATTATGAGAATGACGGTGACCAGGATCTTTACTGGCTCGGGGCAATGGGCGGTCGCGGCGAAGGACCTAACGGCCAGATGTACAAGGGTGTCGGGCGAATGATGCGTGGGGACGGCGCTGGATCGTTCGAGGATATTACTGTGGAGGCGCATCTCCTCGACGCACAGGGTGTTGACTACTCCATTACAGACCCTGACGATCCAAAGTTCGATGCCGAACGGCAACGCATGGCTCCCCGCTTCCACGAGAATGGCAAGGGGCTCGCGAGTTGCGATTTGAATGGTGACGGAAACGTCGATCTCATAGGGACCAACAGCAATGGCCCTACATTCATTGGAGATTCGATCATAGACTTTTTCCCTGGTCCCTTATTCGTCTGGCAAAACGGCGGCGATGGCGGACACTGGATCTCGCTCCGGCTGAAGGGTCGGATGGGAGTCGATGGCACCGGCAGTAATGCCGATGCCGTGGGCGCTAGAGTGTTCGTAACCGCAGATATTGGTGACGGCAAGTTACACACACAGGTACGCGATGTTCTTGCCAGTTCGACATTTCTCGGGATGAGCTGCCTCGACCTGCACTTTGGTCTTGGTGAGGCATCGAAGGTGAACGAGATATCGATTCTATGGCCGAGCGGAGTGCGGCAGATCCTCACAGATGAAAATGTCGACCAGGTCTTAGAAGTCGTCGAGCCAGCAGGGGAGTAGCGTGTGCTATCGCGTGTTGAGACTAATTGGCAACCGCACGACGCTCTTACTCGAATCTGGATCCGCAACCCACAGGGCATCTCCGTCGAATAGAATCTGCTCGGGATTAATGTTGACGCGCCATCGACCGGAAATCGTCCCACTTGGAGTGATGCGAATCACTTCGCGTTGCTCCGAATCTCCCACCCATACAGCATCGGATGAAGTTCCTATACCGGCAATCTTATTAGCTACTTTAAACTCCGTTTGGCTGCCGTCCGACGGGTTGATTCGCAATAGATAACCCGGTGCAGAGCCGCGAGCCCAGATGGCTCCTGTTCCCCATGCGATGGGGGCCGCTAGGGATCTGCTTATGCGCGTCTCGTAGGATCCATCGATATCAATTCGTAGAAGGCCGTTCGGTCCATAAACCCATGCTCGCTCGCCGTCTGAGACGATGCCGGTAATCACGGCGATCACTTCTCGATGCGGCTCAAAGCCGGAATCGCTCACTCTGCCTACGATTCTCCGCCCATTAGATTCCACAACAGCCCAGATGCCGTCCTCGGCTGATGCAAGTCCTATCACCTTCCCTGGAACACCATGATCGACTGGCTCGCCGCCGGTCGGTATCTGAACGATAACCTCCTTATCTGTGCCAACCCAGATGTCGTCTCCGGAAACAGTCGACTGTACGGGCTTTCCTCCCAAGACCAGATCCCGAACAATATGCCCGTCGAGTGACAGTGCCAAAAGGTGCTCTCCGCGCGCGTTTAGTATCCAGATATTAGTCTCATCAAAGGCCAACTGAAACGGCTTAGCGTCTAAGAGTTCGTTCACAGCGATATGGACCGGTCGTACGTCTCCCATAGCCTCATATGGATACGCTATCCAGAGCCCAGAAGTGTCTGTTTGACCACAGACCCTCCAGATTCCACCACCTTTGCAAAGGACGAATATGACGCGAGAGGCGGCATCCTCGGATCTCGGGCAAGCGTAGCGGTATTTAATCGTGCCGTCGTCAGCGTCAGAGAGGAGCGTTATCTGCCTCGTTGCCGCAACCACTGCAATTTCTTCGCTCTGAGGTGGAATCGAGACGTCACGATCAAATAACCCTCCTTTAGCGGGATCCCAGGGCTTGAACTTCACTAATCCTTCTGCATCGTCTACTGACAAGACGCGGAAGGACACCGGGTCGCCGAAGGGTCCGCGACACGGCTCTCCTGGATCACCCCATGTCAGCCGATCCCAGTCATATGACCGGCTGCCATCCAGCATGCCACCCAGAATCTCTGCATACTCGGGCGTTGACGCGGGTAGCACAGAAGGAGCGTCCACTGTGACATCCTTCGACGCTATGCGGCTGGCGACTGTGTACCAGTTCAGTATGGCCTGCTTGAACTCCGTGGCCGCGTTGCCCTGAATTGTTTCGACACCGGTCTCTTCTTCAAAGCCTGTTTGAAACCGGGTAATTCGGCCGGTTGACCAGCGGTCCTCCGAGGCATCAATGTAGTCCCAGCCTAGAGCTGAAACTCCGATAGCCATAAGGGCTAGTACGCCTCCCGTGAACGTGATGCGAAAACTGGTCCAGTTGCGATATCGGGCAAAAAATTTTGAAATATATACGGCAGCGATCGAAACGCCGATTCCGAATACCGCACCCCATAGAAGCGCACCAGTGGCATCGCTCGCCCAGAAAGAGATCGACTTATCGAAGGGTGTAAAAAAGCGGTATTCGTGGTCGAGACCTAGTATCGCACCAATGATTGCGCCGATAATTACGACGATCGACAATCCGTTCATTCTGTAAACAATCCGTCAGGTTAAGGAGCAAAAACTTTTAACTTAATCTGTATACGTAAATTAGCACCAGAATAGTGTCCTGAGAGCTAATTTACAGGATCTAATATTGCGTTCTTCTCAGCGAACGCGCTTGCAATATCGGTGTTATCCATTACTTCGCTATCCCGGTGGAGGAAGCAACCGGCGACGACGTGTGGACGGATTTGGAAAAGCGGTGGCACTTCAAGATGGCACATATCCATCACTGCCGGGCACCGATCTGCAAATTTGCAACCGTTGAGTTCCGTCACACCCTCGTTGACCACTCTTGAGTTGGTTTGCGAGCCCCAAGGGGTCTTAGGATCGGGTTGGGGAACCGAGTCAACTAGGAGTTGTGTGTACGGGTGATTCGGCTGTTGGATGACCTCTTGCATCGTACCTGCCTCAACGACAGAACCTTCATACATGATCATGAGGTTGTCGCTGATTTGATACGCGGTGGTGAGATCGTGGGTGATATAAACTACGGATATCCCCAGATCATCTTTTAGTTTTTGGATGCTTTCGAGAATCGTGGCTCGAAGAGAGGCATCTACCATAGAAACAGGCTCATCGGCCAAGATGATGCGGGGCTTCAACAACAGGGCGCGGGCAACCATTACACGCTGTCTCTGGCCTCCGCTCAGTTGGTGGGGATAGCGGCCGAGTGTTTCGTCAGGCTGTAGACCCACCGTCAACAAGGCCTCTTCGATCAACTCGTTGCGGGCGGATGTTGTACTAGCAATCTCAAAATTCTTCGCTGGTCGGTGAAGGACGTGATCGACTTTGTAGAAGGGGTTGTACGACTCGAAGGGATCCTGAAAGACCGGCTGTACCTCCCGCCTGTACTCCTTCATCTCCCTACGCGTCATACCACTCACGTCCTTGCCCTTGTAGAGGACGCTGCCTTTTGTGGGCTCGATGATTCCCAGTAGCAGGCGCGCCATAGTGGACTTACCACTACCGCTCTCTCCGGCTATGGAAGTGATCGCCGGATTGTCCTCAGAGATCGTCAACGAGATGTCATCTACGGCTACGGTCACATTCTGGCGGTTGAACATGCCACCGCCAAAGATCTTGGAAACATTTCGTAGCTCTAGCAGTGGTGCCATTATTCCTTATCTCCTTCGAACAGATGACAGGAGGCCGATTGACCTGGCCCCACATTGCGTAGAACCGGTTCATTTACCCTGCACGTATCCATCACAAACGTACACCTGGGGTTAAACGAGCATCCTGCAGGGAGGTTGGCGAGTGTCGGTGGCAACCCAGGTATTCCACTCGACTGGAGCCTGTGGTTGAAGGAGGGCAGGCTCTGGATGAGCGCCTGAGTATAGGGATGTTGTGCATTCTCGAATATCGCTTCCACCGGTCCAAACTCGACAAGCTTGCCCGCGTACATGATCCCAATTGTGTCGGCGAACTGAGCGATCAGACCCATGTCGTGGCCTATCAATATTACGGAAGCTGATAGGCCCTCTTGCAACTGACCGAGGGTTTCCATGATCTGGCGCTGCACCACTACGTCCAAAGCACTGGTCGGTTCATCGGCGATGATCAGTTTAGGGCTTAAGGACGTAGCTATCGCCATAGCGACACGCTGCTTCATACCACCGCTGAGTTCATGAGGAAACATTCTGGCTACCGAAGACGTCAGACCAACGGTGCGTAATAGCTCTTGAACACGGTCGTTCAACTCCTCCTTGGTTGGCTTCTCGCCCTCGGCGTGATCGATTATGCCGTCGATAATCTGCCTTTGGACCCGAATCACAGGATTCAGGGAGTTGAGAGCTGCCTGAGGCACGAGAGCAATTTCAGAGAGGCGCGTCAAGCGCATTTCCGCCCGGTTCATCGCTAGCAGGTCTCGACCGGTTAGATAGACATGACCACCATGGACACGGCCGGGCGCTTTCGTCATCCCCATTAATGCAGTGGCGAGTGTGCTCTTACCGCTGCCAGATTCGCCAACAAGTGCTAATCTCTGACCTTGGCGCAAGGTGAAACTGACCCCGTCCACGGCTTTGACTACGCTCCGAGGTGTGTCGTAGTAAACACGCAGATCATCCACGACAAGCACGTCGTCAGATGTGGTGCTCGTTTCTGCTACTGGCTGACCAGTCTGAACCAAAATCATTACTCCATTAGCGAAATATCGAACTGTTTATAATCTCGGCGCTGTTCACAATACTTCTCATCTATCTCATCCAATTGTCGCCAGACTACTAGACAGTAAAAAAAGATTCTTCATCGAGTTTCACACGAGGTCGCCAGTATACTCATATAGTTTAACTAACTAGTATGCATTTACCGGTAAATACGTTACTTATCAGCAAAAAACAGAGCCTTAGGTATTTTAGTTGGATAAGTATGACGATTTGGAACACATCCAGTAATCTCTCGACTGAGATTTTCTAGGACAGCGTGGGCAATGTCACCGAGTACACCCTGATTACCTGAACAGGTACTTTTCCACCGCTCGGAAACGCTGGCTTCCAACGTCGTCTGTGAGGCGTTCCGAATTCAATCACCTGAGTGACAGCGGGATGAATCGGTACCTCAAATACTGAGATCTCTATTTCTACAATTTTCATTTGTGCTCTGATTATCCGAACTGAATCGCTCGGACTGGTGCTGTTTGGAAAATCCTATAAAAAAAGCCCAGATACACATGGTATCTAGGCTTTTTTAGTTCGGGCGTATCGCTACACCGGATCAATAAGCGTTAGAAGATTTTCACAGTTTGTGAATGCTTGTTGGGATTCATCTCCCTCACAGAAAAGAATCATGTTGCCCCGAATCACGTATTCAAGATAACGGGCCGAATATGAACAGCCTGAATGAGGGGTTCCACTTGCTCTGCTGCATTTTTTGCGGTCTTTTTCACCTTCTTCCCATAGAACCTCATCACCTACTACCACTGCATCATCGCCAGTTATAGAATCTGCATAAAGTATTCCCTGTTCAACAGCATCTTCGTGAGTGGGGTAGAAGCGAGCTTCGTAGTCGAGTTGGTTGTAGATGACCTTCCAAGCTTCGAGAGCTCCAGGAAGCTCTTCTACATCATAATCCTTGAATCCCTTCACACCGAAGGCATCCTTTAGATCACCGATTACATATATACGGTCATTATCCACAATACGCGCAACGCCTACTTCGCCGCCGCTCGATGCTGAGTCGGAACCGCAAGCGGCTGCAGCCATCGCTACAAAAATGGCTACTACAACGGCAATTGGGATATTTCTTGTTGTCAAATTATTCAATGACATGATTTATTGCACTATCAGCATAAGCTCGGAACATGCGAGATGAGACTCTGCGGTGTCCTTGCCCTGACACATAAGAATCATGTTTCCGACAACAATGTAGTCAAAGTATTTTGGGTTGTCGCATTTGCCTGAGTGGTGTCCACCATTACCGGCGCACTGTCGACGGTCGCTGATGCCCTCGTCCCAGCGCTGTATGTCCTTGAGAATCGAAGCTTCAGCACCGGTGGCTTCGTCTGCGAAGTCGACTCCTTGAGCCATCGCTGTCGCGTGGTCAGGGTAAAAACGAGCTTCGTATTCTTTGCGCTTGTATGGGTCGGTTCCGTAGAAACCGTAAACGGCTGCTACTGCTGCATCGAGCCCTTCGACATCGTAATTGTCATCAGTCTTGAATTTCGGAGCGTCTTTAATGTCGTCCGCTGTGTAGATACGGTCTGTGTCGTCGATCTTGGCGATTATTTCATCTGATTTTGATTCAACACTTTCTCCACTATCGCTCCCGCAAGCTAGTGCTGCAATGGATAGTGCTGCGACTGCTAAAAGCAGCATAAGCAGCCGTGCCCTGCTGCTGTTTGCCTGATTCATAAAATAGCTCCCTATCGTTGTTCGAATCTCACCTGTTGCATATGATGAAAATGAGTTCGCTGGCGGCTTCTCCAAATATACCTGTTAACAACTCCATAGTCATTCACTCGCTTAACTAAAATAATGAGCGACTACTATCATCGACTTTCTGAAAGCGTAATTATGCGCCTTCACCTCGAAGTAAGTTGACGAAAGGCACACATTGGTCGAGGGAATGTTCCGAAGTTCGTCCTTCGCAAAGAATTACGATATTACCAAGAATTACGTAATCGTAGTAACGAGGGTTTTGACTGCCTCTTGATCCGCCTCCGACTATTATTCGCCGATCACGTACGCCTTCATCCCACATCGCATCTTCGGAGTTGAGTGACGCACCCTCGCCAGAGGCGTCCTCGGCGAAAGGCGTGCCTTTCTCGACGGCTACTTGGTGACTGGGGTAAATACGAATTTCGTAATTGAGCGATCCAAGACCAGGCGGAGTCCAGAAGCCAACGTAAGCTTCCTCAGCTCCATCGAGTCCTTCAATGTCGTATGTTTTGCCAAGTTTCCATCCGACGTTTTTGACATCGTCGACCGTGAGCAGGCGCTCAAAATCAGTCACTTTGACTAGATCTGCACCGTAAGTATTGTCCGATGTGTCGGCACCACAGCCGACCACCGTGATCAGTAGGACGAGCAGCGCTATAAGAAATATCAGCGGTAATCTGCTGGAGTTCGTTTTATTCACTCGGCACCAGCGCGTTCGCCATCAAACCGCATCGTTCAAGTGACGTTTCAGGCTCAGAACCTTGGCACAGCATTATGATGTTTCCAAAAATTGCGTAGCTAGCGAATTTCGGTCCGATACCGCTTCGAGCTCCCCCGCCAACACCACCACCAATGATGGTTCGGCGATCTTTGATGCCTTCCTTGAAAGTAGCGTCATCTTCGCTGAGAATTGCATTTTTACCGGTGCCTTCAAGTGCCATGGGAGTTCCTTGTTCAACTGCTGTCTGATGAGAATCGTAGACACGAATCTCGTAGTCGTATGGTTCTCCGCCGCCGATCCTCATAAAGCCATAGCTAGCTTCTGTGGCACCAGGTAGTTCGTCTGTCGAGTAGTTTTTGAGTTCTTTGTATGGCGTCGCCAGAACGTCATCCAAAGTGAAAATCGTACGCGGATCACTGATCTGTGGAAATTTTTCGTCTTCACTGGCACCTGATCCGCAACCGGCGATAAGAATGGCCGAGATGGTCAGCAGTGCGATAAATAACGTTAGGTAGTGCACCGAGAGCGCTTTCGGGGTTTTAGATATCAAGTAGTAGGTACCTCAGTGATTATGAGCGACCGGCGGATGATACCGGTTTAGATCGAACGGTCAATTTGCAGTTGAGGTCATTACCGAGATATCCGGTTTCGGGAAAGATAGAAAAATAAGGAATCTCGATAAGTTAAACCGGAGATACGGAAATCGTTTGGCTCGCCTCGTTGAAACGCTTGATAGTCGTGCCAAAGACAGCCTGTTTCTCATTCTTTCGCTTTCGAATCTTTAAACAAACGCCAGTCAAGAACCTGTTCAACTTGATCCCAATTAAGTGTAAACCCTCTTCGACTAGTTACTGGTCGATGGACTGGCAAACCTTGGTAAAAAGCTAGTAGTGACCACCATCCTGCTGCACGGGCTCGACTGGCCCCGGTTGGACACGAATCTTGCTGCCCACCAGTAAATGTAGGCGATCTTCGACTTGAATCGCTTAGTCGGCTGGCTGGTCGACCCTGTACAACGGGTAGAGATGAATCTCGGCTTTCGACGTTAGCACCGTGTTCGAATCGATTACTTCGTTCACATCGAACAATTCGCAGTCGTTACAGCCGGGTATTTCTGTCGCTAGCGCTATTAGTGACAGAAGAAACCAAATATTTAGTCGATACGAATTGAACTCTGGCGACTTCATGGCGTTAGTATTTACGAACTCGACCCACATTTTGGGTTGATGCGGTCAAACAGCTCGATAACTAACGAGTGGAGTTGAACATTGAACGTGCTGATAACCTCGGCTGCTTCTGCAACGGCGCAAATCATTATTGGCGCACTGGGCGGTAGTCATACACTGCGCCTGACCGATCTTCCTAACAATGCCAGCGGTGACGTCATCGCAAACGAACTTGGACACGAGTCCGAAACCGACGAACTTCTAGCGGGTATTGATGCGATTGTTAACATCGGATATGAAGGTCAGTCTGGGTCGAACACCCATTTAATGGACTACCACACTCGTCGAATGTACAACCTACTTCAGGCTGCTTCTGATGCGGACGTGAAGCGCTACATCAACATCAGCACATTGAAGTTATTTCAGGATCATGAGGAAAATCTCGTAGTGACTGAAAAATGGCGCAGCGATCCTCCAGCGGAAGACATTGATCTTTTGGTTGCGCACATGGCCGAATACGTCTGCAAAGAGTTCGCTCGTGACAGGCTCATCCAAGTGGTAAACCTCCGATTAGGCTGGCCGTTCGTTGGTGATTCGTCACCGAGAGCAGACGATACCGCAGCTATATCTCACGACATGATCGGCGAATCGATTACGGCTGCTCTAACGACGCAAGAGTTGATTCAGTGGCAGGACATTCACGTTCAGTCTCCAGTTGATCATCAGCGATTCATTACAAAAACTGCTGCTAGATTATTGCCTGAACTAGCAGGAAGGCTCTCAGGATGAAGATTCTGATTCTTGGTGGAAACGGAATGTTGGGACCTTGGGCTGTAAAAGCTATGCAGGATCGCCACAATATTCTGCTGACCGATATTAACGATCCGTATCCTGAATACACCGGTAAATTTCAGAAGCTTTCAGTCGATGATGTTGAAAGCGTCGTAAAAGCTGCCGAAGGCATGGATATGATCGTCAACCTCTCAGTTTTACGACCACATCGTCAGATTGCGTTCGACGTGAACACGATGGGCAACTACGCCATGATGGTCGCTGCACATGAACACCGGATCAAACGTGTCATCACTACTGGTCCGCACTTCCAGATGGTCGGGCAGCAGTACGAAGAGTGGGATTTTGATCTCACTCCCGATATGCCGGCAGCACCCGGCACACGGCTTTATGCCCACACAAAGGCGCTGGGGCAGGAGATCTGCCGAGTGTTCAGCGAGCGACACGGCATTCAGGTCATCACGTTGTTGTACTACAACATGAAGCATTCTTGGAACTTGGTTGGGCCTGAAGCTCCCGTGGTCTACCACGAGGACATGGTTCCGTTCTCGACTGCTTGGCAGGACTGCGGAACTGCTGTTCTAGCGGCGGTTGAAGTGTCCCAGGAGCGACTTGCCTCTAAAAACGAATCCTTCTTCATCTTACCCGATTTGCCACACCGCAAATTCGACAATGAAAAGACAGGGCGGGTGCTTGGATGGAAGCCTCGATATCAGTTGGAACGTCTCTGGAATAAGGATTCTCGAAATCCTGAAAGCAATCTGACCGAAGCTTTCTAGTCGAGCGTGTTAGTAAGAACGAAAAAGCCCCCGGATGCAATCATCCGAGGGCTTTTTTTTATTCACGTCGTTATGAGAAACTAAAGGTCTTTCACTTCCGAAATTATCTTATCTACTGAGTCCTTGGCGTCACCGAACAGCATCTGAGTCTTGTCGAGGAAGAATAGTTCGTTCTGCACCCCGGCGAATCCAGTTGACATTCCACGCTTCATCATGATGACCGACTGAGCGGCATCGACGTTCAGAATCGGCATTCCATAGATCGGACTCGACTTGTCGGTTCGTGCCGATGGGTTAGTCACGTCGTTCGCGCCGATCACGACAGCAACGTCGGTTCGCTGGAACTCACCGTTGATTTCGTCTAGATCCTTCAGCTCGTCATAAGGCACGTTTGCCTCGGCAAGAAGTACATTCATGTGACCCGGCATTCGACCTGCAACAGGGTGAATGGCGTAGCGAACGCTAATGCCTTTTTCCTTGAGTAAGTCAGCAAGCTCACGAATCTGGTGCTGAGCCTGCGCAACTGCTAAGCCGTAACCGGGAACGAAGATCACTGACTGTGCATACGCCAGCATCATTGCTGCATCTTCAGCTTGAATCGAAGTGACCGGACGATCGTCGTCGCCACCACCAACTGCTGCGCCATCTTCAACACCGAATCCACCGAGCATTACGTTCGCCAAAGATCGGTTCATCGCCTTGGTCATGATCCTTGTGAGAATCAGACCCGATGCACCGACCAGCGAACCAGCGATGATAAGGATGGTGTTGCCAAGCACGAAACCAGTCGCTGCTCCAGCGATACCTGAGTACGAGTTCAATAGAGCGATTACCACTGGCATGTCGGCTCCACCAATTGGAATCACAACAAGGATTCCGAGGGCAAGAGCAATTGCGCCAGCGATCATGAAGGCGGTCATCGAAGGATCAATCACCAACCAAACAGTTGATGCGATCATTCCAATAAGCAGAGCAACGTTGATTACATTTCGAATCGGCAGCAGAATCGGTCGAGTCGGTACGATGCCTTGAAGCTTGCCGTAAGCGATGAAGCTACCGGTTAGCGTCACTCCACCAACGATTACAGAGGCCATGATCGTTATCGAAACGTCCTGAGCAATGTCAGCTCCGTCGTCGATTAATCGAATGAGCTCGGCTGCAGCAATCACCGCAGAAGCGGCTCCGCCGAAACCGTTGAAGATTGCCACAAGTTGCGGCATAGAGGTCATCGCGACCTTGCGGGCCGAGAATGCTCCGATCGCCGAACCGACGATGGCACCACCGAGAATGAATTCCCAAGATGCAATATCGTTACCAACTACGGTAGCGATGATCGCAACCAACATCGCAAGTGCCGACAAGCGGTTGCCGTTTCGAGCTGTGGCGGGCGAACCGAGCTGTTTGAGTCCGACAATGAACAAAATCGCCGCGACGATGTATGCCGCGTTCGTAATGTTCATTCCGTTTACGCCAAAAAGATGGGTAGTTTCCATTATTTCTGACCCGACCTTCTGAACATCTTGAGCATTCTGTCAGTAACCATTAAGCCACCGACGACGTTGATCATGGCGAGTCCGACTGCGATGGCCCCAAGAATTTGTCCGGGAAGGCCTTCAGCCTTACCGGCAACGAGCAATGCACCCACAATTACGATGCCAGAAATTGCGTTCGATCCCGACATAAGGGGGGTGTGCAGCGTGGGCGGCACTTTGGTGATTACTTCGTACCCAATGAAAATCGCCAGTACGAATACTGTTAGAGAGGTTATTAGCACATCAGCTTCAAACATTTATTCACCTAATCCGTGTCGTGCTTCGCCTTCGTGGGCGACACACATGGTGTCGATCACTTCATCTTCGAAATCGAGGGTTAGAGTTCCTTCTTTTCGATCGATGATGAGATCAAATAGCGCCATTACGTTTCTAGAGTAGAGCTGGCTTGCGTGGAACGGCATTGAGCTTGGGACATTGGTAGGTCCGTTGATCATTACGCCATTCTTGTTGATGATTTCACCAGCGACCGTACCTGCGACGTTTCCGCCCGATTCCGCGGCGAGGTCGATAACTACGCTACCCGGCTTCATTACATCGACCATGTCTTCGGTCATTAGTAGCGGGGCAGGGCGACCCGGAATTGCAGCCGTCGTAATTACGGCGTCGGCATCAGCGATGTGTCCTTTAAGGAATTCTCGCTGGGCGGCTTGTTCGTCTTCGGTCTGTGCTCGGGCGTATCCGCCGGCACCTTCAGCGTCTTCGGCTGCTGGTGGCTGAATGAATTTCGCGCCGAGACTTTCGACCTGCTCACCGGCAGCGGCCCGAACGTCGAATGCTTCAACGACCGCACCTAGTCGGCGTGCAGTGGCGATTGCTTGAAGTCCGGCAACACCGGCTCCTAGCACTAGAATTTTCGCTGGCGGAATAGTTCCAGCAGCGGTCATCATCATTGGAAGATATTTACCGAGCGAGTTAGCGGCGAGAAGTGCTGCTTTGTAGCCGGCGATAGACGCCTGAGACGAGAGAACGTCCATTCGTTGTGCTCGGGCGATTCGTGGAACCAGCTCCATCGCCAGCGCAGTTGCTCCAGCTGAAGCGAGGGACGCTACTGCCGGTGCGTTCGTTCGCGCACTCAACGTGCTTACAACGATGCTGCCCTTTTTCAGGGAGTCGACTTCTTCCAAATTAGGAGGTTGGACGTGGACGAAAATATCGACCGATCCGGCTATCTCGGTTGCAGAGGCCGTCTTTGCCCCGGCTTCAGCATAGGCAGAATCGGGGAAGCCAGCGGCTGTCCCTGCGTCTTCTTCAATAAATATTTCGTGGCCAGCTTTGACGAGGCGTTCAACCGTCTCTGGCACAAGTGCCACACGCTTCTCGTTGGGATCTGACTCCCTTGGGGCGCCGATCTTCATCCATTGCTCCAGTCGAACAAGCGTGATTGCTCGTTTCGGTTAGTTTGACCTATTTGTTAGGCGACGACCATTTCATCATATCTCGGATAATTAACTAATCGGCGTGAAATTATGATGAAACCTCTGTGCACCCATTTACTGGCAGTTGGTTTGCGATGTACTTTGATCGTGCTCGGTCAAAATATTATTAACTGATCGATCAAGATTATTCAAAATATCCCATTATTCACGCGATGCCGGCACTCCGATTGTATAAGGGATAAGAACCAAGGAGCGAGTTATGTACGTGATCAGACGCGTCTACGACGTGAAGCCAGGAACCGCCCGCAAAGTAGCGACATTGCTTCAGCAACAAGGTGATGCTTACACCGCAGCTGGTCAGCGTTCTGAAGTGACTATTACTTTCAATGGCGGAACGGTGCCTGGTGACAATAATCGTGTGTACATGCAATGGACCGATGAAACCATTGATTCACCGTACCGCGAGGGTGTGCCATCTGTACCTGCGGCTTCCGCTATCGGGACTGAAGTGCGAGAGCACGTTATCGCCAGTTGCATTGAGTTTTTTGAAATGATGATCCCCGCTAAGATGCAAAACGACTAGTTCGTTCTATGGATGATCCCATTTGGTCGTAATTCGTTTTGGTCACATGTAGCAGTTTTAGGCTTAAGAAAGAGCTTGGCACGCATTGAAGATAAAAGAAATAACCGCCTTCCCAATACGAATCTCTCGAGAAGACGATGAAGAGGGAAACGACCGACCCAGTGTTATAGATTTTGGGGACTATTTTGTCGATGAATCGGCGTTCACTTCGATCTACTCGAAGTACCACGAGACGACGGTAATCAAAATCGAAACCGATACGGGAATTGTCGGCTGGGGCGAAGCGCAATCACCTGTGGCGCCTCGTACGACACAGGTGATTGTTGAGGATTTGGTGCGACCTCTCATCCTAGGACGTGATCCATTCGACATCGAGGCGATCTGGACTCGAAACTTCGGCGCAATGCGCGAAAGAGGCCATCCAACCGGTTTCTACGTCGATGCGATCGGCGGCACTGATATCGCCCTTTGGGACATCGTTGGGAAGGCTACTGGTAAACCAGTTCATAAACTCGCTGGTGGTCGATATCGCGACAAGGTCAAGCTTTACGCTGGTCTAGGCGGAACCGATCCTGAGAAAGTGGCTGACGCTGCCGAAGAGCATGTGACACTAGGCTATAAGGCCCTGAAGCTGCATTTGCTTTTGGATGTGGAAGGCGTTGCAGAAATAGCCAATGCAGTTCGTAAACGGGTTGGACCAGACGTCATGCTGATGTGCGACGTTCACATGCGTCAGTCGCTGACGAGCGCCATCAAACTTGGTCGCGCTTTGGAGAAGCTCGATTTCACTTGGCTCGAGTCGCCACTGGTACCTGAAGATATTCCTGGGGCGGTGGCTCTTGCTGAAGCTCTCGATATGGCGGTGGCGATTGGCGAGTGGAGCCGTACTCGATACGAAATGCGAGAGGCATTTGAGCGTCGTGCCTACGATATCGTGATGCACGACATCGCTCGAACCGGTATCACGGAAGGTCACCGTATTGGAACGATTGCCGATACCTACAATATTCCTGTTGCACCTCACGTTGGTGGCGGTGGAATTTTGTCGGTTGCGGCCACTGTTGAATACTCGGCGTCATGTTCGAACTTCATGATTATGGAGCACGGTCATCACGCTATCGGCTACAAAAACGCGATCACTTCGCAAGAGTACGAACCCCGTGACGGGTACTTTGAGGTCAGCGACAAGCCGGGGCTTGGTATCGAAATCGATCAATCACTCGTCGAAAAATATTTAGTCTCTTAACGGGATACAAGCCGGAGAGGTGATGTGTTGAGCTATTACGAATCGCCGTTCGTGCTGTCAGTCGATATCGGCAGTTCGTCGGTTAAGGCCGGATTATTCGACGCTCGCGCCCGAAGTGTCAAAGGCGTTGAGGAGAGCATCCCTCATGCCCAGACTGTTGCTTACGATGGCACGTCTGAAGAGAACGCTGATCAGATTAGAATCGCTACAGAGCAAGCTATCGATTCGGTTCTTAAGAAAGCTGGCAATCTGGCATCCGAGATTATCGGTGTTGGATTCGACTGCATGGCAAGCACGGTGCTCGGCGTTGATGTCGATGGCAATGCGATAACACCCGTCTATACCTACGCCGACACTCGTTCGGCGGCGGATGTGGACCGACTTCGTGAAGAACTAAACGTTCCGATCATCTACGACCGCACCGGGGTTATGCAGCACACATCGTACCTGCCGGGTCGAATTAGATGGTTGCGCAGAACTCAACCTGAAATCGCCAAACGAGTCGATCGTTATGTCGACGTATCGACCTATATGTTTGCGAAATGGTTCGGTCGACGCGATGTAAAAGCGAGCTACAGCGTGTCGTCATGGAGTGGTCTGTTTAACAGGCATAATCTTGAATGGGATCATGGCCTGCTAGGTCGACTCGGAATCGACGAACGCAATCTCCCGGAGCTAGCACCTTGGAACGCGCCTGAACGAGGGCTAGCCAAAGAATTTGCCTCTAGATGGCCAGTACTGGCGGAACTACCGTTCCTGCTAGCTGTTGGCGATGGCGCAGCAGTTAACGTCGGTACTGGCTGTGTAGATGAAACCAAAGTAGCGCTTACGGTTGGCACAACTGGGGCTATGCGCGTGCTCAGTGAAGGGCCTGCGCCCGACGTTCCAACGGGACTTTGGGCGTATCGACTTGGTAGTAATCGAACATTGCTTGGCGGATCATTTTCCGAGGGAGGAAACGTCGTGCAATGGGCGCTCGACAATCTCAAACTGCCGCCAATCGAACAGCTCAATTCTCAATTGGAAAAATTGGAACCAGCGAAGCATGGAATTAACGTTCTGCCGTTTATCGCCGGAGAAAGGGCGACCGGTTGGTCAAACTCAGCGACTGGCGTGCTCGAAGGGGTGAGAATATCGACCACTCCTATCGAAATACTTCAGGCAATGCTCGAATCAGTGTCGTATCGATTCGCCATGGTCGCCGACCTGCTGTTGCCGGGTGTGAAGTCGGGATATCAGATGATCGCCAGCGGTGGGGCGATCCAGAACTCCCCGTGGTGGCTGCAAACGATGTCCGACGTGCTGGGTGTGACAGTAGGCATATCGGCAGAGCAGCAAGATACCAGCAGAGGAACGGCAGTGCTGGCATTGAACGCACTGGGTGTTTGGGACAGTCTCGATATGCACCAAGCCCACATCTCCAAAACTTACGAGCCAAATCTTGCTAACGCCGAGTTATATACCGAAGGCAGACGGCGACAGTCTGAACTCTATGACCGATTGCTCGGTTAGCCGCTCCGTGAACCGCGTGGTTCGTCGGAATGTCGGTCGACCCGTTCTTCGATAACCGTTCCCATTTGGTGTCGAACGTCCTGAATTAGCTCATCGGCTGGTGCGATATCTTCGGGTGCCATTTCAGCTTCGTGAACCCACTCCCATAGGTCTTCAAGGGTTTCTCGAAGTTCGCGCGCTGACATCATTTGCGTGTTAAGCAATGGGTAATGCGGCGGCGGGCGGAAGCTTTCGTCATGCACAGATTTAATCTGCCTTCTTCACGGCGTGACCACCGAAGCCGTTACGCATTGCCGCGAGCATCTTGCCGCCCATCGGATCGGACTGCCGTGAACGGAATCGCATTTGGAGAGCGGCTGTTATTACAGGCGCCGGAACCGCCAGTTCAACAGATGCATCGACTGTCCAACGACCTTCACCTGAGTCATCGACATACGAACTGAGTTCTTGAAGACGAGGGTCTTTTTCTAGTTCATCAACTGTAAGGTCGAGGAGCCATGATCTAATCACGCTACCGCGCGTCCAGTTTTCGGCGATGGCTCCGAGATCGAGATTGAAATCTTCTTTGGCGGCAAGAAGTTCAAAGCCTTCGGCATATGCCTGCATCAGACCGTATTCGATGCCGTTGTGAATCATCTTTACATAGTGACCCGAACCGCTGGGCCCTACGTGTAAGTTACCATCTGAGTCCTCTGGGGCAAGAGTTTTGAAGATCGGCCTGTTTCGGTCGTAGGCGTCACGATTGCCTCCAATTGTTAGGCAATAGCCATTGGCGAGTCCCCAGATTCCACCGCTGGTTCCGGAGTCGAGGAAGTCGATCCCGCATTGGGCTGCATGCTCGCCTCGTCGCTGCGATTCCTTGTAGTTCGAGTTTCCACCGTCGATCAGCGTGTCGCCTTCGTCTAGAAGATCGACCAGTGAGTTGACAGTGCTCTCGGTGATATCGCCAGACGGCACCATGACCCAAACTGTTCGTGGAGCTTCAAGTTGGCTTACAACGTCTTCAAGCGAACTTGCTCCTGAAGCGCCTTTTTCGGCGAGCGGTGTAACTGCTGAAGAGTCAGGATCGAACACGACAACTTCGTGCCCGTCGTTAAGGAGGCGTTCCGACATATTTCCGCCCATGCGGCCGAGGCCAATCATACCGAGTTTCATCCGTTTTCTCCGTGGAAATTCAACCGTACTTCTTATCTAGTGGGTGACCAGGCGTTGCTTGTCGAGTTGATTCTGCGACTTACCGTTTCGTTGAGTTTAGCTGTGTCGTGTACAACCCATTGCGGATCTAGCCATGAACTTGCTTCGATACTCGCACGAGAAAACAGTGTACTGACACAGATCCAAGAAGCACCGGAAGCCATTGCTGCCTTCGTGCCGATAGGTGAATCTTCGATGATTACGACTTCTTCTGGTGCGACGCCAAGTCGATCCATCGCTAGCAGATAGATATCGGGCTCGGGCTTCGGGTTGGTGATCATTTCCCGCCCAACTACATCATCGAGCAGCACTCGTACTCCTAGAGCATCGAGCACTCGTTTCGCTTCGTCACTGAACGATGATGTTGCTACCGATACAGTGCGACCGTTGCGCTTTTGATCGCGTAAAAGATCGATGTTGTGCTGATAGACGTTTTTGAGCAGCTGATCCGTTGCACCGTCTGTGGCTCGATATTCATCCATTCGGATTTGGTGCAGATGCTTCCATAGTTCACCATCGATGGGATCAAGAGAATCCGCGAGTCCGAACTCATTGATCATCCGCCGACTGACCATTTCGTCAGTCGAGCCGACGATACGTTCATAAAGTTCGATTGCACGGCGGTCTGGG
>CAJQSP010000056.1 GCA_905614375.1 uncultured Dehalococcoidales bacterium
TCGCCAGTTTGGTGGAGCTTGAGGGATCTATGGGATGTGCTCAGCTTCCGGCTTGAGCGAGGACTTTGTTCAGGGCGTTTACTGCTACTACGAAAAGTTCGGAGGATGTCGAACCGCCGAACTGTCCGCCACCAGAAAGATGCGGCTCGAGATTGAATCTGTCGTCGTATCCGCTTTCGATCGCACTCCGGAATATCTCCTCCAGATGGCCATCGCCTTCGCCCGCAGGCACGACTTTTCCGCTCGCGGCGATAGCGTCCTTCACATCGAAATAGACGACGAAGTCGCGAAGTTTGCTCCAGCATTCAAGGGTGTCTTCACCGCACTGAACGAAGTTAGAAAAGTCGAAGCAATGACCGATTTTTGGAAGGTTTTCAGCTAGATCAAGACAGCGGTCCCCGGTATCGCCGTAGATGTCTCTCTCGTTTTCGTGGATCAGCGTCACACCGCATTCGTCCGCAATTTCGGCCATCGACCCAAGCTGGTCGATCACGTTGGATCGGATATCTTCTGGCGAAACATCGCTGTCCCGGTAGAACGAAAATATCCTGATCCGCTCTGTTCCGACCGCGTGAGCGGCGTCTGCGGCAGATCGAACGCCTTCGAGTGAGGGTTGAGCGTTTTCGGAGATGTTAGTTTTGCCGAGCGGGCTGCCGATGGCATGGAATCCAAGCCCATGGCTGCTGGCGAGGGTGCGAAGGTCTTTCAACTCAGTCGCCGAAAGATCCATTACGTTCCTGCCCCAGGCTCCTCGCAACTGAATTTCGCCAACACCGAGTCGCTCGAGCGTCGAGAACTGAAGCTCGGGATCAGTGCTTATTTCGTCAGCAAACGCAGATAGTTTCCAGCTCATTTGTAATCTCGGGTGTGTCGTTGTGCTGATCGCCAAGTCGACGTTAGTTACCAGCTTGGGCAGCAATCGTACTACCTGATGGAGAGGAATTTCTACGTCAACCCCCTGTGCGGACCTCAAAGTAACCTGCCGATCAGGGATCTGTCAGAACTCAGTGTTGGGTGGAATAACATCATTCCTCATTTGCTGAGGAGACCTATTTATGTCCTGCCCACACTGTCTGTCCCTATCCGCCACTAAGAGAAAACATCGAACCTCACTGGGTTACCGGACTTTCTACTGTGGAGACTGCGATAAACGCTTCAATGAACGCACTGGCACATTATTCAACGATCTTCAATTTCCGAACGATATTGTCCTACTCGCTGTCTTCTGGCGATTGAGATACAAACTCGGATTCCGTGATGTTGCAGAACTACTTTTACAGCGCGGTTTCGAAGTCAGTTAAGCGACGATCCGGATCTGGGAGTTCAGGTTTGCACCGTCAGTCAGCGAGAATCTTCGTTCGAAACGTCGTGGAATTGCCGGTCTTTCCTGGTATCTGGACGAGACGTATATTACGGTCAATGGCAAATGGCGATATCTCTATCGCGCTAGCGATTGACCTGCCCCCGATAGCGTTACCACTTATTATCTCGGATTGTCGACCAACTGAAGCCTGGGCATGATTGCCTCTGGAACGGGTGGACGGTACTTCGATTGAAACAGTTCGAGTCTACGAGATGTTTTGGAGTGAAGCATAACTGTGTGGTGACTCAAGAATTGTCATGAGGAACAGGTATCACAACTGGTGTTTTCCTTGGCCACCAGCTCCACTCTCCGAATATCACTGCCATGCTCGGCACTAGAAGGGCTCTAACCACGAACGTGTCGATGAGTATGCCAAGCATTACCGCAAATCCCAGCTGGAAAATATCTCGAAGTGGCAAGGTTGTTAGAACAGCGAACGTACCTGCAAGGATGATTCCTGCGGATGTGATCACACCGCCTGTGCGTCCGATAGCAGTCGCAACGCCGTCCCTGAATCCTTCCTTTTGCGTTGCTTCTCGGATTCTGGACATTACAAAAATGTTGTAGTCAGCACCGAGGGCTACTAGGAAGATGAACATCCAGACTCCGTTCGAATACGCGACACCGGAGTGGTTAAATATTTGCTGGAAGGCGAACACTGAAAGCCCGAATGTTGCTCCAAAACTTACGATTACGCTAAACACCAGATACAAAGGTGCGACGATCGACCTCAATAGCAGCACTAGAACAATCAAAATTGCCAGCAAAGACACAGGGGCAAGCCAGCGTATATCTGCGTCGATCGATGCCTTTGTGTCGGCCTGTACAGCTGATTCTCCACCGACAATCACTCGTATACCAGGAGTCTTTGCCAATGCTGAAGAAGCCGCAACCGAGCGTACCTTCTCAACAATCGTTAGTGCTTCAGCAGAATATGGATCACCGTTAAGAAGTACATCGAGACGTGCCGTTGATCCGTCAGTCGACACAAACCTCGCGGCACCTTGAGCAATGGCGACCGATTCATCAACAGTAATGCCTGTGGGTCGAGTCGGCCCTGAAACTTGCAGCACGTCGGTAGTAACAGCCAAGGATGCGGCGAGGTCTTCCAACGAGCCGAGATAATCAGATATTTGGTCAGATTCAGACTCTACAAAGATCGCGGTTGGAGCTAACTGTCCCTTTGGGAATGATTTCGATAGAAGCTCGTAGCCTCGCTTTGATTCTGCATCATCTGGGAATCCATCTATGAAGTTGAAACTCGGAATAACTGTCCATGCTGGCAATGTAGCTATAACGATTCCGACCATGGTTACGGAAAATACCATTCGAGGCTTTCTAGCAACCAGACGTCCGACTCGGTGCCAAATCCCGTTAGTGCTTAAAGAGTTCTGTTGTATAAGCGGACGTGGCCAGAACACCCATTTGCCGAACAGCGCGATTGCAGCCGGCATTACGAATAATCCTGATAACAGCACGATGAATATGGCTATAGCAAGCATCGGACCCAAGGATCTGAATGACCCAAACGAAGCAAATGTCAGCGCGAACATCGCAACAATAGTCGTCCCGGCTGAGCCTGCGATTGAGGGCCCAATATTCGACATTGTGGTTCGCATGGCTCCCCACTTGTCGGAATTAAGCACGAGTTCTTCTCTATAGCGAGAGACGATAAATAACGCGTAGTTGGTTCCAGCTCCGAATACAAGAACCGACATGATTGCTGTGACTTGGCCATTTAGTGGAAGGTCGAAATGTTGCGATAAAAGCGCTGCCGCCGATTGAGCAAGCGTCAACGCCGATCCGATTACCACTAGAGGAACGATGGCTAGAACAGGAGATCTATAGATCACAAGGAGCAATACCAAAACGAGTAACACTGTTACCAAAGTAACTCGCAGATCGATTGATCCGAACACTTTGACGGCATCATTAATGATGCCCGCTGGACCAGTAACGGCGGTTTCGATGTCGACGCTCGCCCCTAATAATCCCGCCTGCCCCGAAAGCCAATCAACTGCTTCGCCAAATGCTGGTTCTGCAGGTACCCCACCGATCGTTACTATCACCATTCCCATGTTGTTGTCAGCTGAGATCAGCGTGGCAGCAGCAGCAGCCGACTCAGAGGGAGATAGGATCGATATGATCGAATCGGGAACTTCAGGCGACCTTAATACTGAGGTAAATTCGCTGATTGTTGAGATGAGATCGGCCGATCCCGAGCTTGAACTGAAGACGACAAGCGCTGGAATTCCGTCAGCAGCAGGAAATTTTTCTATGCGTAGTTTTAGTGCCGCTACGGATTCTGCCCCTGACGGTAAAAATTCATCCTGCTCATTGGTCGTGACTTCAGACAGCGCGGGTGCGATTGATGAGACGGCTACAATTAATAGGAGCCAGCCTATGATTCCGAGGATCGCCCCTCTTCGAGTCGCAGAGCTAAATAACAATTTATTCTTCCTGATTATCTATCTACGATCTACTAGACGGCCGCAACAATTACTGCTGGGTAACTTGAAGTTTCCAATGAGGTCAGTTCAAGACTAACCTCGTAAACGATGTATCCGCAGTTAACGCACTTTTTTTCGAGGTCGTCGAGACCATCATGTTCGTACACCGTGCCTGCAAGGCATTTTGGACAGCAATTGAAGTGAAGCATTGTTTGTTACTCAAGTATTGTGACGGGGTTGATCGAGGAACCACTCTCGTCATATTGGGTTTAGTCCGTAATCGATGGAATTGTTGCCGCTGATAGAACACCTGCAATCAAAACCAATACGTAAATAATTCTGGAAACAGCGTTGACTTCCCCGAACTTAGATCCGGTTACAGTGGACACGAGATCGAACTTGAAAAGTCCAACAAATCCCCAGTTAGCAGCACCGACTACGCCAAGGATGATTACTGCGATGTAGAGATATTCCATTTTTATTCTCCAACCAAGTCATCAAATTTAGTACAGTCAACCATTTATATTTTGTACATAAGTTATAAATTGTTGAATATATTCTATACACTTGGCAGTGTGGCGTAAAGTCGTCAAATATGAAACGATGTGGGTATGAGTCAAAACTATTCAGTAAAGCCAAGAAAAAGTGATCTGACAAAAAGCCATGAAGAATTACTCACAGCTCTAATTGCTGGGAATCAACTTCTGGCAACCCGTTTAGTTGATGATGCAATCGCTTTAAGGTGGGAACCGTCGTTCGTATACGTACACCTCATTGGGTATTGCCTGGCAGAAATAGGTTCTCGTTGGCATGCAGGTGAGCTGGACATCGCAACTGAGCACCGAGCAACTCAAATCGCATTGCGGTTGCTTTCTAAGGCTCAGGATTCGTATCTAAACGGAAGACGAATCGGGCGAAGCGCGATCATTACCTCGGTCGAGGGCGACAATCACGTGATCGGCGGTCTTACATTTGCTGATTTACTGCGGTTCGAAGGTTGGGATGTTGATTTCTTAGGGGCAGATTCGCCAGTCGATTCAATTGTTGAATTGGTGGGGAAGGAGTCACCTGAGCTTGTTGGACTATCTGTGACGACAGAACAATTCGTCTCTAATGCTGTAGCAACGGTCGATGCACTCAAGAATCTGCCCACCCCTCCAGTCGTAGTCGTCGGTGGAGCTGCAGCGACAGTCGATTCGATACCTAGAGCAGATTTCTGCAGCACTGATGCGATCGAAGTAGTCGGTTGGACCCAAACACATTTCAATCTAGATGAATCATCGATGTCGATTGAAGTCATGCTTGTCGAACTTGGAGTGCGAATTCAGTCGCTCAGGAAAGACCGAGGGCTCAGTCAGCAGCGTCTTGCCGCCGATGCAGGGCTGGATCGCAGCTACATCAGTGCCATTGAACACGGCAAACAGAACGTCAGTTTCGCCACGTTAAAAGGCATTTCAGATGCATTAGGCGTTGGCGTCTCAGAGCTGATCTCGGGTTAGCTACAAGGCTAAAGAACTAGTTCAGGATCAGCGCTTTGTACTGATCTAATTAATGTATTTATTAATAACGTCTCTGACGGGGCGTGTTGCCATGAAATCTCAAGATGAAATCGTCGTATTGACGGGTGCTACTACTTATATAGGTTAGCTGGCACGACCTCCCCGCTGTTGTTCGCTGTCGCTAGATTTGTTTGTAGTTGTGAGTCAGGGTGCTGTCGTTGACGTTAACTACTCGGTAGCCGGATGGGTCGTTGCCGAGTGGGTATCCGAGTGCGCTGGTGACTACGACGTCGAGGTCGTTGTCGCTTGCGGTGTGGTTGCGGTGCCAGTGACCAGCGAACACTGTTTGGACGTTTGCTTCTCGTAGTAATTTGACGACTGGGGTACGTCGTTCAAGCGGGATCGTCCAGTAGCCAGATGGCTGGTTCGGTGGAGAGGGAGCCCAGTTGAAATCGATATCGGCTTCTTCCGCGTTGTCGAGGAAGAGCGGATGGTGCATGAACGCTACTACATGTTCAGATTCGATTGATTCGCGCGAACGAAGGGTGTCGCCCAAGAAGTCCATTTGAGCTTTGTGTTCGTCGGGCAGATTTTGAGGTCGGTCGAGTATTACCGAGTCGAGAATAACGAATTTCGATTCGCCGTGATTAAAAGCGTAGTAGTCGTTGCCAAATTCAGCTCGATACATGTCTACGGAATCGCGGTCGGGGATCAGATTGTTCACACCGATGTCGTGGTTGCCAGCTACCCAGTGCACCGGAACTTTCGAGCTGTATTCGCCTAATGTTTCACGGATGAGTGCAATTTGTTCTTCGTCACCGGCGGTATCGACCATGTCGCCACAAACAACGATGAATGCGGGGTCGATTTCATCGAACTGTTCGAGGGCGGTTACGAGGTTTTGACGTTCTTGTTCGACTCCCTCGATTTTTGGTGCGTCTTTGACGTTGAGCCCGTGTTTTCTTAGGAGTGCTGCGGCTTCAGGGTCCATTCCAGAGAATCGAGAGAACATTCCAACTTGTGGATCGGCCATTTGGATGAAGTTGAAATTTGCCATGGGTACCGGTTCGTCTGGACGGACTTGTGTCGTTCGCAATTGAGCGATTCTGCACATGGTTACAAAATAGCGGCAGTTCGCAATAGCCTATTTGGTTGCGTTGGGCTTTTTGTCTGGCTTTTTATATGGCGTTTTGGAGGCGTTGTCTTTTAGGTGTTCTTCGCCGCGTTCTCTGGATAGTCGGATCTGGAGTTGTCGTTCGCGGAAGCGTATTCGATCTTCGCTGGCGAGCGAGTCATCGCAGTATGGGCAACTGACACCTAGTTCGAACATTGGAGATTCACGGTCGGCAGGCGAGATCGGGTGCTGGCAGCCGTAGCAAAGTTGGTATTCGCCTTCGACGAGTCCGTGTTTGAGTGAGACTCGATGGTCGAAGACGAAGCATTCGTCTTCCCAGAGGCTTTCTTCTTCGGGGACTTCTTCGAGGTATTTGAGGATTCCGCCCTTGAGGTGGTAGACCTCGTCGAAGCCGATTTCTTTCATATAGACGGTCGCTTTTTCACAGCGAATTCCGCCGGTGCAGTACATGGCGACCACCAAAGGTTTTTGGGGTCCGGATGCTAGTAGATCCGCCCAGTCAGGGAATTCACGGAAGGTTTCGGTTACGGGATTGATGGCATATTTGAATCGCCCGACGCCGAATTCGAAGCTGTTTCGAGTGTCGATTAGTAGGACATCTTCCCGCTTGATAAGATCGTTCCAATCAGCGGGATCGACGTAGGTTCCGGCATCGTTATTGGGGTCGATGTGGGGTTTGCCCATCGTAACGATTTCATCTTTAATTTTGACCTTCATCCGATTGAAGTTTTGGTTCTCGGTGTAGGAGTACTTGACTTCGATTTGATCGACGTTCGCCCAGCTGTGGAGATGGTCGATAACGGCTTTGATTCCAGTGTCTGAGCCGGAGATCGTGCCGTTAATGCCTTCTTCAGCGAGGATGAGTGTTCCGACGATGCTTTCGGCGCGGCAAAGCGCCAGAAGTTGGGCTTTTTTCTGGTCGGGTTCTTCGATTTTTGCGAAGTGGTAGAGAGCGGCTACTGTGAAGGCTTGTTTAGGACCTTCGATCACTGCTGCTGTCTTTTCTTCGCTTGCTGAAAGGTTGACGTTTGAATTGATCATCGAACTATTTTACGTTCTTGTTGCCAATTCGGGTTAGGAGCATTTTGTGAGAGTTGCATGTTGCCCTTCCATCCGTAAGGAGACCATGAAATTCCAACTATTGGCGCTTTTCACTAGTTATTTAGTTTATTAGCGGTTAGGTAGTCCATGTTCATTTCGATGCCGAGGCCTGGGGCGGTGGGATCGAGATGGAGCGCTCCGTTGAAGTTGTCTAGTGGCGACTGGATGAACTCGTTGTACTTGGTGAGATCTGCGTTGGCAGTTTCGAGCTTGTAGAAGTTCGGAACGGTCATCATCACATGAGCACCAGCGAGAACGTTTATGGGTCCTGAGGCATCGTGTGGCGATACCGGTATGTAGTACGTCTCGGCCTGAGTCGAGATTTTCTTGAGTTCCGTGATTCCACCGGTCCAAGTGACGTCGGGCATAACAAAATCGGCGAGTTGGTGTTCGAAGATTTGTACAAATTCCCAACGGGTGTGGAGTCGTTCACCGACCGAGATCGGGACGTTCACTTTGTCTCGAACTTGGCTTAGGGCGTGGTAGCTTTCGACGGGAACTGGCTCTTCGAACCAATCGATATCACCAGCATCTTCGAGCGAGTTGCAAAGTCGAATGGCGGTTGGGACGTTGAAGCGTCCGTGGGCATCGATGAG
Source organism: uncultured Dehalococcoidales bacterium (assembly GCA_905614375.1). The sequence goes on from CAJQSP010000056.1 coordinate 8,145, forward strand.
GACTTCCATATCTTCACCAGCGATGTCACGAATTTTTGCTGTGAGTTCCGCTGCGACACGCTCGCCCACTTTATCTAGATTTCCACTTAGGTAACCAGAATTGTTCACCGATTGTTCGCCGGTGTGCGGGAACGGGTCGAACTTGAAAGCTTTGTGTCCTGAGTCGACGATTTTCCTAATTTCATGTTCGACGCCTTCGGGGGTTCCGAAGTTCTTTTGGTCGGGGTGCGTGTAGAGCAGGATTTCATCACGGACTTTACCGCCGAGTAGTTCGTAAATGGGGAGATTAAGGACTTTTCCTCGGATGTCCCATAGTGCGATGTCGATGCCGCTTACGACGTGTGTGGTTGCGCCTCGGGAGCCCATGTATGTGAAGGCTCGGAAGATTTTGTTCCAGATTCTTTCTATCTGGGATGGGTCTTCACCGATGAGGAGGTCGTTTAGTTTTTCGATGATGCCGGCGACGGCTCGGTTGGCGGTAAGGGTAGTTGTCGTGATTTCACCCCAGCCGGTGATGCCTGCATCTGTTTGGACTTCTATGAAGAAGTACTCGCCCCAGAAGGAGCCTTCAACTTTTACGAGCCAGGGTTTGATTGATGTGATTTTCAAGGGCGTGATTTGCTCCGGGTGTGGCGTTAGGCTTGGGTGTCGTTGGCCGACTTGGTAGTGACTAGACGGGATCGGCGATGTGGATCCACATTGGTTGGTCGCCTATGGGTTGCGTTTTTAGGTGGGTGAGTGTTCCTGTGGGATTGATTTTGTAGGTTGCTAGATCACCGTTATCGAGTCCACCGACAAGCATGAATTTTCCTGTGGGGTCGATTCCAAATGCACGAGGTGTGCCGAGTGATGGCTGCTGGCCAAGAGAGGTTAAACTCCCGGTCGAATCGTTGACGGAATACATGGCGATGGAGTTGTGTCCACGGTTGGAGGCGTATAGGAATTTGCCGTTAGGGTTCATGTGGATTTGGGCGTTTGAGTTCTCGCCGGAGAAATCATCAGGCAGCGTTGAAAGTGTTTTGAGGGCTTCTAATGTGCCGGTTGCTGAATCGAACTTGTAGGCGGTAACACTGGAGTCCTGCTCGTTATCGAAATAGAGGAATTGGCCGTTGGGGTGGTAGACGTAATGACGGGGGCCGTAGCCAGCTGGCGGTTCGATTACGGCAGGCGTGTTGGGCGTGAGGTAGCCGGTTTTGTCGTCGAATTTATACTGGTATATGGCATTTGAGTCGTCGACATGCGGCAGGAATGTGTACGAGTTCGTTGAATCGGTTTGAGCGCAGTGTGCACGGTGTTGAGTAGCGATCCATTCGGTTGGAGCACCGCCGAGAGCACCTTGTTCATCGATCGGGTGAACGGCTATGTGCCCGGCTCCGTAGTAGGCGGAGAGCAGGTGGCGACCCGTGTTGTCGACGGACACGTAGCAGGGGTCGGATTCGAGATTGACCATGCCTGTCGGCTTAAGGGTTCCAGATGTGACATCTATATCGAAGCTTGCCATTTTGTTGACGTCACGAAGTCCGATGTAAGCGCGTGTATTGTCGGGCGAGACGGCAAATGGGGCGGGTCCGCCTGGAGTCGAGATGTCTTCCTGGTGGGATAGTTCCCCGGTTTCGGAGTTGAGATTGTGGATGGCGATTTTATTGTCGCCTTGGAGGGTTATGTATACGCGTTGCATGGTTTTCGTTCGTTTGAACTGGTGCGAGTTGTAGCAGACGGCTGATTCTATCTTGTGCGTGGATGTGTTGTGCGTGAACTAATTTCGTTGACCTCAGTCGACCCGCCTTGCCAATTTGTGCAACAATGCGCCACAGTTCAAATCCTTCTGAATCAGTACTGGGCACTTGCTTAGTAATGACTGCTAAATAACCGGAGCATTTACTCATATGAACGTCGTTAGAGATCTTTTGAAATCCGGCAAGACCGTTATCGGAACTGCCGGAGCGGCAGCTGGCGACATGACCGTGTTGGCTGATTCCGGTTTCGACTTCCTGTTGTTCGATACTCAGCACAAGCCTGTCGAGGTTAAACAGCTAATCCCTAATATCCAGTCGATAAAAG
>CAJQSP010000057.1 GCA_905614375.1 uncultured Dehalococcoidales bacterium
TCGTCAAAACAGCTATGTTCAATGTTAAAATGAGTAATTGGTGGGCCCGGCAGGACTTGAACCTGCGACCAATCGATTATGAGTCGATTGCTCTAACCAACTGAGCTACGGGCCCTCTGTGAGCGGCGAGGCGGTACGATTGCACTGCGACCTGCGCGCTTGGGCGACATTGATTCTCTCACGAGAACTCCCCAAAGCAACACTCCAATCGAATCATACCTCTAGTCATTTCGAAAACTATTGTGGGAACTAATCGCAATTGATAACCTCACCATCAATAGTATGTCTGCAAAGAACCATTCTGATCCATGAGGAACCCCGCATGTCGAACGTCAATGAATACAGATCCTTACACAAGCACTCTCACTGGCTACTCCTGACACTCCTCGTAGGCGCTTTGTCGCTGGCAATGGCTTGCGGAACATCTGACTCCGACGGCGCCGAAGACGCAGCAGCTCCTGCTGCTGAAGAAGTGGACGAAGCCCTCGCAGAAGTCTCACGAATTCTCAGCCCCGGCTTGTCACTAACGTTCGACGATTACGTGGCAGGAGGATGGAAGAAATCCAAGCAGTTCGACACCGACACCGTCCCGGAAGCAACCGACATTTGGTACGGCTTCTTCAATGCGAAAGACATCGAGGTTCGCTTCTACAATTCGCACGAGATCGCCAAAACTTACGGATTTGATAATGCGTCCGAAGCGATCGACCAAAGCTTCCGCGAAGGCGGTCAGTACGGTTCAAGCAATCGAGGCGCTGGTTCATCGGCGGTCACAAAATACAAGGCGTTCGTTGTGGTCGGGAACACGGTGATGCTGTGTGAACAATCAGTCGAGTCGTGTATCGCCCTCGCTGATATTCTCGGCGGCTAATCTAGTGCGTCATCACACAAACGCTCGCTAGTCGCTACTCAGCGCCTGACTTTGGCAACACGTACTCTCGCATTGCTTCAGGTGGAGGCTGCACGAGTCTGTCAAATAAGAATTGGTGGATACCGAGCGACCGTGAGTGAACGGCAATCAACACAATAGTTGCAGCACGACATTCAAAGCCAGAGCTTTCGTACTGCCCGCCGAGCTCCGCAATTTGCCGGCGAGTTTGATCCCGATCAATCCCAAAGCTGCCCAAATCCCACGTTCCATCCCAGTTACAACGTACGAAAAAGGGGCGAACCACGCCAGATCTGCCTGAAATAGAGAAATCGAGTCGATCAATTCAGGAATAGGGATCCCAGTAGATACATCGATATAAATGAACATACAGCATTTTGGAATTAGTCACATACACAAGTACAAGCAAGTTGAGACGGAAGCTTCTAGCCGGTTTTTGTGATGCGGAATGAATCGAAAATCACTTCGAAAATACTGAGCGGACCGAACATCACCAAAAAAAGTACAGCAAGGCTAACTAAAGCAGTAATAAGCAACGAACGAATCAAACTAAAACTGTCACCGTTCGGACCGGTGAATTTGAACACGCCAGCCGCAAGCAATACCGAAGCGGCACCGGCCCAAATAGCTTGCTTCATGCCTGTCATCGCGTAAGTCAAAACGAAGAACGGAGTGCTCCAAATCCACGATGAAAATGCTTCACCAGCTGTGTTCTCCGAGAACGTTAGGCCGGTTATTTCCAGAAGGAAAAGGTTAGCCGGCAGCAATGTACTCACCAATAGAGGCATGGTGATCGAAAAGATGATCGCGGTCATGAAATACGGCAGGAAGCGGCCTTCCCTACCAGCTACTGAAGTAGCAATCAATCCTGCAATGAACATTGAAACTCCACCACCAATAATTGGGGCGAGTGAAAGTTTCAAAATGTGCGAGAAATTGGGACGCTGAAGCACGTACCGCCAGTCAGCATCGTCGATTGCTACAACGATGTTGATGTATTGAACAATGAGTGCCATTGCTATTCCGAACGGAATAATCGCAATTGCCATGCCCATACGTCGACGTCGATCTTCTTCGAATCGACTTGCCTCGATACGATCTCGCTCGACATAACTTTGGCGGAATGAAGAATCTGTTGTAGCGCTACTTTCCATCGGATCAACGATAGCACTTACCCGCGTAAAGTTACTGTCACAATCATGATGAAATTGGGTGACTCATGCCGATACTTAAATTCGTATATCGGGTCTCTGTACTCCAACCATCTGCCGCTGGCCAATGTGTCATTGCTACGTCGCTGCTACACTCCGCCCGATTAGCAATTTAAACGGCCATCCAAGCTTTACTGAAACCAAGCGCCAATTAAAACAAAGGCAACACTCGATGAAGATCACAGATGTACGACTGGAAATGTTCAAATGGCCACGAGCTATTCCAATCACTAACGGTCTATATACGTACACCCACAATTTGCTAAACATCGTTGTGATCGACACTGACGATCCCGACATCCAGGGCATAGGTCTCGCGGGCGGCATCGAGGCAACGCCTGAAGTGGGTTTGGCATTTATAGAACATTTCAAAAAGGGTCTGATCGGAGCAGACCCGCTCAACAACGAAGCATTGTGGCATGCCATGTGGCGACCCAAGCTGGTTGGTCGACGCGGAATTTCAACCCGCATCATCGGGGGCATCGATATCGCCCTCTGGGACATCAAGGGCAAAGTAGCGAATATGCCTGTCTACAAGTTGCTAGGTGGCTTCACCAACAAGGTAGATACCTACATCGCTGGCGGTTACTACGAAGAAGGCAAAGGCCTCAAAGAGCTCGCTAAGGAGATGGAAGAAAACGTCGAACTCGGCGCACGTGCGGTGAAGATCAAGGTCGGCGCTGTATCTATTAACGAAGACATCGAACGAGTACGAGTTTGCCGCGAAACTATCGGATCAAATGTCCGCCTAATGGTCGACGCCAACAACGCCTATCGGCACTACCAAGCGATCGAATTCGCCCGAAAAGTCGAAAAATATGATCTGTTCTGGTTTGAAGAGCCAGTGGAGCCTGACGACTACATTGGCCAAGCGGAAATTACCCGCGCAACTTCTGTGCCCATCGCCGCTGGTGAGAACGAATATACCAAATATGGATTCAGGGACATGATCAACGCTCGCGCAGTCGATATTCTTCAGCCCGATGCGCTAATTCTCGGCGGCATCACTGAATTCATGAAAGTAGCGGCGCTCGCTCAGGCGAACGACCTCGATGTCTCTCCACACGGCGCTCAAGAAGTTCACATACACCTCGTCGCCGCTATTCCAAACGGACTTATCCTCGAGTATTACCGTGAGTCAGTAAACCCAATGCACGGCAAAGTCTGGGAGCACGAACTGACAATCAAGGACGGATACGTCTACACCCCCGAGCTGCCTGGACTAGGACTGACCCCAAAATGGGACACGCTAGCTGAATACAGGGTTGGATAAGGCGTACAATCTCACCCGAACGAGCGTTTTTGCCTGCGCCATTTCACAAAAAACGAATTCACGCAGGCACGAGCAATCGAACGTAAATACTGGAAAAGCACGAACGAATGCCGAATTTTGATTATGAAGCACCAACCTCACTAGCGAGCGCGCTCGAACTATTAGACCGCCCCGGCGAGGTACGACCGCTCTCGGGCGGCACCGACATCATCGACCAGCTAAAGAGCAACCGACGTCACGCCGATTTCGTTGTCGACCTGAAACGAGTTCCAGAACTCCTTACTCTGGAATCAAATGACTCGGGCCTAAAAATCGGATCGGCCGTATCGTGCACCGACGTTCACAAGTACACGGCAGAAAATGGCGGCTTCTCTGCCGTATCGGAATCGACCGAACTCGTTGGATCGATTCATATTCAAAACCGTGCAAGCGTAGGCGGCAACGTGTGTAATGCAGCTCCGTCTGCCGACACTATCCCGTCTCTGCTTATTCACGAAGCTGTCGCACACACTGCGAGTGCTTCTGGTGGACGTGCAATCCCGCTAATCGATTTCTTTGCAGGTCCCGGTCAAACGGTTCTTGAAAAAGGCGAAATTCTAAAAGAACTCGTCCTTCCTACACCTACGGACAATACTGCTTCGGCCTACTTGCGATTCATCCCGCGAAACGAGATGGACATCGCAGTCGCCGGTGTAGGATCACTCATCGAGGTCGATCCTTCTACAAAGGTAGTCATCAAAGCCCGAATTGCTCTCGCCTCTGTAGCCCCGACTCCTGTCCGGGCATATGAAGCCGAACAGTTTCTCGAAGGAACCGTGATTGATGCCGCAGCGATCGACAAGACGGCCGATCTAGCTGTCGATTCCGCTGTTCCGATCACCGACGTACGTGGATCCGCCGAATACCGAAAAGAATTGATCCGAGTTCTCACCAAACGAACTCTAAATATCTGCCTGGAGCGACTCGCCTAAATGAGCAAGAAACAGATAAAAACTACAGTGAACGGTGTTGAGCACGAAATTCTCGTCGATTCAACTTGGACGCTTCTTGAAACTCTTCGGGATCAGTTGAAGTTGACAGGAACCAAAGAAGGCTGTTCAAACGGCAACTGCGGTGCTTGCACCGTTATGGTCGATGGGAGGTCGTCTTGCTCCTGCCTCGTTCTCGCACCTGAAATCAACGGTCGGGAAGTAACAACCGTCGAAGGTCTTGCCGATCATGGACACTTGACACCAGTTCAGGACGCATTTGTAGAAAACTCCGGACTTCAGTGCGGTTTCTGTACACCGGGTTTCATGATCGCAACAACGGCGCTACTCAACGAAAATCCTCACCCAAGTGAGAATGAAATCCGACTCAAGCTGGCAGGAAACCTCTGTCGCTGCACCGGATACGACAAGATCGTTCGCTCGGTTCAAGATGCGGCCGAACGCCTAAGCAAAGCTTAAGTAGAAGCACCGCTAAACCGTCTTACGACCAAAGATGTAACTCGCAGTCCACGCCGGGCTTCTTTAACTCAGCTTCGATCGCATCAACTTGTTCAGGAGTTGGCGACTCATCGTCCTGACCAAAAATACCAAGAAGCGTAATCGATATGTTTGGCGTCTGGTCGATCAGTGCAACAGACTGCTTATCGGTTAGATCCTCGGGCTTTGCGAACACGCGCGCCATCCCAGCAATCAACCGCGGCGCCCAGTGGCCGCGAGATACGTCTGGTGACCTCTTGAGTAGAATCCGATCATCTCGGTCTTGCCTTAGAAGTCGGGCAATCGGATTAAATATGTAGCAGAACCTTATACATCTCCGACAAACCTGTCGTCGGGAACTCTACCTGAATATCTCGAAATAGCCGCGGCGTCATCAGGCTCAGCGGTGGGAGCTTCCCAGCAGTGGAGATTGGGCATAACGGTGAAGTAGCCGTGGTGCGCAAAACGACGAGTGATCTATTTCGTTGATTCGTCCCAGCCCGGCATGTGGTGAATCACAATCACAACCCGATACAGTCCAGGCCCCGGTGATCGCGCCATGTAGCCGTTGATGATATCGCCATCAGCACTCGGATATGTGACCGTCTCGGCGAGCAAACGTTTGTAATTTGGCATTCAGCCCTCCATCTCGTATTACCTAGCGATCTGACTTGTTCGCTGACGAAAAATGGCACTAACACATACTCAACCAAAAGCAGGATTCGTACTTGAATGTGGTAATCTGGTTCTCAGATAGGATCATCGGCCTCAGCAAAAATGCGTAAGCATCTTCAGGGTCGTAAACCGCATCTAATCCCTCTACAACACCAACCAAACGCCGAGTGATAAATGGAACAGGTATTTCGAGCCGCAACTGATGAAATAACAGCCGGTAATGACATGGTTGTCGCCACCGTAGTCAAAACCTCCGGTTCAACGCCACAGAAAGCCGGCGCAAAGCTGCTCGTACGCGCCGATGGCTCGGGTGTAGGAACGCTGGGCGGCGGTTGCGTTGAAGGTGACATATGGTTCGCATCTTCACAGTTGCTTTCGAGTGGCGGAGTCGCAGAAATGCGTGACTACGAACTCAATGAAGACCTCGCAGCTGAAGACGGACTTGTTTGCGGTGGCACGATGTACTTCTTGCTCGACCCCCTACGTAAGTCAGATTCCTTAGGTACTAGCCAAGATTTCAACGAAGAGGTCATCGCTGCCTACGAAGGCGGAGCACCAGTTGCGGTTGCCAACCTGATGAAGGCTCCCGACGGTTCGACACTTGCTGTCGGCGCAAAATTATTGATCCGTGAGAACGGTTCGACTTCAGGTTCACTCGGCGATGAGAAGATCGATTCGAGCGCCATAAAAAACGCTCGAAATCTGATGGCGATGGGCAAGAACGACTACATCACATCCGAATCGGGTGCGGAGTACTTCGTCGAGGCGTACACCACTCCTCCAACTATCATTCTCGCGGGTGGCGGGCACGTTTCGAAAGCGATCTCCGGAATTGCTGCATCGCTCGGTTTCCGCATATTCATCATAGACGACCGCGAAGATTTCTCTAACCCAACACGATTCCCCGAGGCCGAACAGACAGTCGTTTCCGACTATGGATCGGCGTTCAAGAAGCTGCCGATTGGCACAAACTCATTCATCGTGATCGCAACTCGCGGTCATCGCTATGACGCTTCCGCAACTGCAGCAGCAATGAAAACACCGGCCAGCTATGTAGGGCTGCTTGGAAGCAAGCGAAAGACAATTCTCATATTCGAAGAGCTTTTCTCCGAAGGCTTCACTATGCAAGAAGTCCAGAGCGTGCGCTCCCCTATCGGTCTGAACATTTCGGCGAGAACTCCTGAAGAAATAGCACTTTCGATCATGGCTGAAATTGTTGGATTCCGACTCGGAGGCGACGGCGGAACTCTGAAGCTCGACCAACACCTCATCGACAAAGCTGCCGAAAAAGCTGATCGTCGCCCCGAAAACGCTTCAACTGCCGAAGCTGTAGGCGCTGACTAGCGTGCTGAACTACAACGCGGTCGGCATCATTCTCGCAGCAGGTGAATCCAGCCGAATGGGCAGTCCGAAAGGCCTACTTGAATGGCGTGGAACAACGCTGCTTGAGTACCAGATGAACTCGCTTTTGCAAGGTGGGTGCGACAAGGTCGTTGTTGTGACGGGTAAGTACGACACAGAAATGGCACCTTTGCTTAAGGACCGTCCAGGGATCATCAGGTCATACAACCCGAAATATCTCGAAGGCAAAACGACCTCAATTAAAGCTGGAGTCTGGGAACTACCCGATGATATCCACTCGATCGTCCTATTGGCTGTCGATCAGCCACGTCCTGCATGGGTGATCGAGAAAGTCATCAGACTTCACACCGACTTCGGAGCCGACGTCACATCCCCAGGTTTCGACGGACATGGCGGTCACCCGCTAGTTTTCGATGCGAACCTCCGCTCTGATCTAATGAATATTACGGAAGAAGACGAAGGTGTTCGTGCGATTTTTCGCAAGCCCGACATCAATCACCACCGAGTGAAGTTCGATTCAGCAATTGTCCGGCTCGACATCAACACCCCTGAAGCCTACGAAAATGCGTTGTCTGCTTACACCGAACTCGCTAAATCAGAACTGTAAGATGTGGCGATCATGTCGTCACCAACACCAGTTCGTGAAAAATACTGGGTAAAGCTGCTCTTCTGGCCTGCTGCAATATTCTTTGGAATTTCTACGCTAGCCGTTTGGGTGCTGATTCATTTGTCCGCAATCGAGTTTGCGTGCGCCTGCACACCGATCGTCGCTCCTGAATGGGCAGTCGACGCACGATATATTGGCGCAATTTTCATCGGTGTGCCCGTACTAATCGTCGATTGGTTTGTAATCTGGAAGTACCGCGATTTCAAGCGCAAAGAAAAATGGGAAAAGAAGTTCACGCAAGAACATAAACCGTGGTACGCAAAGAACGGCGAGGATCGACCTAAAGGTCCGATCAAAAATAAATACTATGAGCCTTAGCGACATCGCCCCTAATTCAACAGGTGCCAACTCTCTCGACGATGCACGTCATTTCCTTCAATCAGCTGGCATAGACGGCTGGCTCACAAGAGACTATCGCTACACGAACCCCGTCTTCGAAGCAGCGCTCGGACGGCGTGTCGAGCACCTCACTCGCCCCGTATGGCTGTGGATCCCCACTAACGGCGAACCGCAACTGCTGGCACACGAAGTCGACATCGAACACTTCCCTAGCGACTCGCCACGGGTAACCGCTTACGGCAACCGGTTACAGATGATCGCTGGCCTCAAGGCTGGGCTACGCGGTGCAAAGACTGTTGCGATGGAATACTCGCCACTTTACGAACTGCCGAGAGTGGGTCGTGTCGACGCCGGAACTATCGAGTTGATTCGATCGTTTGGTGTGAAAATTGTGCCTTCGGGCGATGTGATCCAGTACGCGACAGAACGCTGGACTGCCGAGCAACTGCAATCTCATTTCTTCGCAGTGGACACTCTAGACAATATTGTGAAACAGACGTTCAAGTACGTCGGCGAAAACATTCGGTGGGCACTCACCGAACACGATATCGCCGAGCACATTCGTGGTCGCTTTGATCGTGCAGGTCTCGAATGGGACAATGGCCCGTCTGTGTCGTTCAACGAACACTCATCGATTCCGCATTACGACCCTAAACCCGGCGAGTCGGCAGTGATCAGGCGCGAAGGATGGTTGCTAATCGACTTGTGGGCACGCAAAAAATCTTCTTCAGATGGCGAACGAAATATCTCCGCCGACATCACCTGGACTGCCAAGCTCGGTGAACCACCCAATACTAAACAACAGGAAGTATTCAAAGCCGTAACTGGTGCAAGAGACGCCGCTTTCGAACTTCTCGAAAATCGTGTGCTTGAAGGTAACAACCCACAGGGCTGGGAGATCGACCGCGCTGCTAGAGATGTGATCGACAAGGCAGGATACGGCGAATTCTTCTTTCACCGACTCGGTCACTCTCTAGGCTACGAAGTTCACTCGAACGGAGTAAACCTCGACGACTGGGAGACACATGACACTCGCACGGTTATCAACGGTGTTGGAGTAACCATCGAGCCGGGTATCTATTTACCGGAGTTCGGTGTCCGCTCGGAAATGGACGTCTATCTAGGCGAAGACGGTCCCGAAATCACCGGAAAACGCCAAACCGAAATCGTCCAGATACAGACTAGCTAGTCCGAGTACACGATCTAATTAGCCGGTTCGGTAAACGCCTCTGGAACTGGGTAGCACACCGCTTACATCGAGATAACCGTTCAGCAATTAGTTCGACACGCCACCCACCAATTTCCCGACGAACAAACCTAGTTCACCCAACGTCCTAAATCACAACCTCAACGCCGAGCTCGGCCGCCCGGGCTCGAATCGCTGCGTACTGGCCGTTCTCGACCGGCACACCATTCGTCAGACGATCGTCCATAGCGTCTGCTTCAGGATCACCTGGCACCAAAACCCGATCTACGCCAGGCAAAGTTGGCGTGGCGTGAAGCTCTCGAATCATCTCGTCCATCATAGATTTGAAATCATCAACGTCCCTAAATCGAGCGATATCGATCGCCATCACCCAGCTCATATTCTCGCCACGACCAAGCTGAGCACTGAATCCTCCGCCAGATAGAACTCCACACAAAATATCTACCAGTACCGCAAGTCCGTAACCCTTGTGCGACCCCTGTTCACGTGTGTTGCCTAGCGGATTCAACGCCCACGAATCATTCTCACCATCTGGCGGATCGGTAATGTCGCCACCATCCGGCATACTAACTCCCCAACCAGCCGGAATCGGGACACCGATTCGACGAGCAAGTCCAACTTTGCCACTAGCGACAGTCGAAGTCGCCATATCCAGGAAAAAATCTCGTTCCTCACCTGCCGGTGCAGCGAATCCAATCGGATTAGTTCCCAACATTTTCTTCGCTCCTAGAGCAGGTCGAACCGCAGGTGCAGCTGTGGTCATCGACATACCGATCATGTCGTGCTCAAGAGCCATAGAAGCGTAGTAGGCGACCATCCCAACGTGGTGTCCGTCTTTGATGCTTACCATGCCGAGTCCGTGCTTCTTAGCCTTCGCAATCGCAATTTCCATTGCTTCATACGCAGAAACAAGCCCAATACCATTTCCTCCACTCACCAGGGCAGTTGTTTCTGATTCGCTGATGACTGTGGTCTGCTGCGGAACAGTGTAAACACCATCTTCGGCATTTTTCGAGTAGCCAACGACGTTCGACACGCCATGTGTGTCGACCCCTCTAACACTCGCTGCGACAAGAACTTTGGCTGCTATTCCAGCGTGTCCGTCTGTCGCTCCCACTGCTCGGAATATCGACGAAAGCTGTGTTTGCAAATCACCGATTGGCACACGAGTTGAGTTGGAGTCGTTGAGTTTTACGGTATTGGCCATTAGATAAACACCTCAACGCCTAGTTGAGCCGCTTTGGCACGCATCTCGTCATATTGCCCGTTCTCGACAGGTACTCCATTCACCGATCGATCGTCCTCAAAATCGGATTCCGGATCACCCGCGACCAGAACGCCATCTTCTCCCGGCAACGGCGGCGTGGCGTGAAGCTCTCGTACCATGTCGTCCATCATCGACTTGAAATCATCAACATTCCTGAACTTGGCGATGTCAATTGCCATAGTCCAAGTCATGTTTTCTCCGCCCGACAACTGCGCTCCGAATCCGCCTCCAGAAAGCACGCCACACAAAATATCGACCACCAGTCCGAGTCCATAACCCTTGTGCGCCCCCTGCTCCCTAGTACCCCCCAACGGATTCATTGCCCAATCTTCTCCTCTATCGCCCCGCGGTTCAGTTAGCGGCTCGCCTTCCGCTGTTACAGCCCACCCAACCGGCATATGCACACCAAGTCGCTTAGCTAGTCCGATCTTTCCGCTAGCGATTGTCGATGTAGCCATATCGAAAATAAAGTCACGCTCTTCGCCAGCGGGAGCACCAAACGCTATCGGATTCGTGCCGACTCTAGGCCTGGCCCCCAACGCTGGTCGCACGCTTCGGCTGGCGTTGGTCATCGTCATTCCAATCATGTTTTCTGCGACCGCCATCATCGGGTAGTAACCGACCATCCCGATGTGGTGACCATTACGAATCGTGGTCATCCCGATGCCGAGGTCTCGAGCCTTTGCAATCGACATTTCCATGCCCTTATGAGCAGCGACGAAGCCGAGGCCATTTCCACAATCGAGAAGCGCTGTCGATCCAGTTTCAGTGATAATTTCCACGGTCTGCGGAACGGTGTAGTCACCTGATTCAATCGATTCGGCATATCGAACGGCATTACCAACACCGTGCGTTTCAACACCTCTCAAACTCGAAGACACTAGAATTTCCGCCGTAATTTCGGCATGCTCAGCCGGAGTGCCAACACCCTGCAATATTGCAGAGACCTGCTTATGCAGATCACCCGCGGGAACACGAATCGAGTTCGATTCATTGAGTTTTAGATAATCGAGTGCCACAGATGTTTCTTTCCTCTTAATGCCAGTATCCAGCTCTCCGACAGATCTTCCGGCGGGGAGTGTACGTGAGATTCCTGTGTATTGGTCTTGAGAAATCGTCCTCGCAGGCTTCCAGAAGTCTACGAGGGCTAACTCCTACGCCAACTCAGTCCCGATCCCACGTTCGAGCGCCATTTCGTAGAGCCGACCGCATACCGCCAGATCCTCGAACGCAACTCCCTGTGATTCAAACAATGTGATGTCATCGTCTGAGTAGCGTCCGATCCGGACTCCAGCCACAATGCGATCCAGTCGCACTATCGATTCCCAAGCAAATCGACCAACTTCGACAGCACGCATCAACTCTCCGCACTCGATTTTCGTCTGGTCGATATCGTCACATGCAACCAGATCAGCCTTCACGATCGCTGCGGTATCCAATTCTCGCTTCATCCACGAGTTGTTCCCTGCCGCGTTGATGTGCATCCCCGGTTCGACCATGTCACCAGTAATCACCGGTTCGACCGAGCTGGTCACGGCAACCAGCACATCCATTCCTTCGGCAGCAGCTTCCTTCGAATCGACCGCAATCACGTTCACACCAAGCCGCTCGCTCATCGTGCCGGCAAATCGGACACGCTTCTCAACGCTACGAGAAAACACTTTCACATCTTTGATATCTCGTACCGCACAAACTGCTTCGAGTTGCGTCTGCGCTTGGTAGCCAGAACCAATAATTCCAACCGATGAAGCGTTCTCACGCGCCATGTATTTCGTGGCAATCCCCGAGGCAGCGCCTGTACGCACCTGCCCCATCCGACCCGCACCGATCAACGCCAGCAACCCTTCGCCCTTGGTACCGTAAAGCGTTACTCGAAAGTCACCACTTATATACGACTTGTGCCCTGCCCAACCCTTTTCAGACCACGTTGCGGCCATGAAGTTCATCGAGCCGTTCCCCGCCGCCAATCGATGTCGAGGTTCATTGCGCACTTTGCCCGCCGACCTCGCCTTGAACACCTCATCCAACGCTTCGAGCGCCAGATTCATGTCCAACATTTCGTTCACTTCAGATTCGGTTATGTACAGTCGTTTCACGGTGTTTGGCATTGTTTGAATATTCCTAAATGGCGTTTTGAACGGATTTCAATAAAGTAAAATCACCGCTCATTCGACGAGTCTGATCTAGACAGACCCGCGCGGATAACTAGAATACCGCTCGTCGAATCGCTTGCGACATTTTTATTTAGACAGATCACGACCGCGGAAGGTCCACATGAGCAAAAGCCAAATCAAAGCCCTCGTGTTCGACGTGTTCGGCACGGTTGTCGATTGGCGCACTTCGATATCGCGACAGGCAGCAGAACTCGGCACAAAGCACGGAGTCGAAGGCGATTGGAACAAGTTCGCCGATGATTGGCGCGCTGGCTACGGAGCCGGAATGGCGAAAGTGAACTCTGGCGAGGATGAATGGAAGATCGTTGACCAAATTCACCGTGAACGACTCGATGTGATCCTCGACGAGTACGGATTTTCAATGATAGATATGGATGAAGAAGAGAAAGTCGAATTCAATAAAGCTTGGCATCGACTCGATGGTTGGCCAGATTCGACGGATGGTCTGCTTCGACTAAAGTCTAAATACATCATCGCCTCGTTGTCGAACGGCAACATTGCTCTCCTCACGAATATGGCAAAGTACGCCAATCTGCATTGGGATGCCGTACTCTCGGCGGAACTCACTGGCAAGTACAAAACCCACCCTCGCGTCTACACCAAAACCGCTGAACTACTAGGACTCAAATACGACGAAGTGATGCTGGTAGCGGCGCACAATGGAGATCTACGAGGAGCGATAAACGCCGGTCTCAAAGCTGCGTTGGTCACACGACCCGACGAATACGGCGATACCAAACAAACCGATCTCGAACCTGAACCCGACTTCGACTTCTTCGCCAAAGATTTTCATGACCTAGCAGACCAACTAGGCTGCACCTAAGAGCCCAAAGTCCACAACCCGAAACAGAAAGAACGTTCATTTCCCGATTCATAGCAACACTCTGAAATGAAAAAAGAAAGAAAAAAAAATGAGCTGGAAATTTGAAGATGCGGCGCCGGTAATCGGCTCGATAACTGAAGGCAACGCCTGGAACGGCGAAAAGCTGCTCTACTCGAACATCGCCATGAACCGCATCATGTCGCTCGACGTCAACTCCGGGCTTGTCGAAGTTTGGCGCGAAAATACTGAGGGAACGAACGGTCTTAACTGTGACAGCGAAGGTCGGCTGTTCGGATGCTCTGGTGACGGTCGAAAAATCGTTCGATTCGACCCAAACGGCCAGACAGTGACTATAGCCGATCGAGTCGACGGTCGACGAATCAACTCGCCAAACGACCTCGCAATTACGCCGTCTGGTTCCATCTACTTCTCCGACCGTGTCGGCGATGTCAGCCCCGACAACGGCATCACCTATTCAGCGATTATTTCGGCTGAGCCCCAAGACGATGGCACCTACAAAACCGTTCGTCGAACGTTAGATACCAGCATGCCGAACGGTCTGCTCTTCTCTTCTGACTATAAGACTCTTTATGTTGCCCAGAGTGACTACGGTGCAAGTGAAGATCGACATCTACGCGCTTATCCAGTGAATGACGATGGATCGCTTGGCGAGTACGACCTGCTCCACGATTTCGGTCCACACCGCGGCATCGACGGCATGACGCTTTCGAGTGAAGGCCACATCGTCGCTTGCACTGGTTGGGAACTATCTGGCCCCGGCGGGATGATTACCATTTTCGACCCCAAGGGTCGCATCATCGAAACCCACCCAACTCCGGCACAACGTCCAACCAACTGCACGTTCGTCGGCCAAGACCTCTACGTATCGTCGATCGAAGGCCACTGCCTCGTCGCCCGCAACACCGGCATGACCGGACACCTACTCTGGCCGAACTAAAGAGTCCCAACTTCAATCTTTCGAGACGACCAATTCAACCAGCAATTTCTCAAGCTGAAAATAAATTCAAAGTAAAAGAAAAAAACAATGCCAGATGACTGGAAATGGACCAAGATCTCAGATCACGACACGCTGACCGAAGGTCCGGTGTGGGACGGATCAGGTCTGCTGTACAACGAATGTTCCGCCAACACTACATTCCGTTGGGACCTTAAAACCAACGAAAGCACAGTTTGGCGCGAAAACACGAGCGCTGCGAATGGTCAGACTTTTGATCGCCAAGGTCAACTGTTCGTATGTGAGGGCGACGCTCATCGGGTGACGAAAGTAGATCCAGAAAACCCGAACGCTGAACCGATAGTAATCAGCGACGCCTTTGAAGGCGAGACGATGAACTGGCCCAACGATATCGCCGTCGACCAAAAAGGTAGGGTCTATTTCACCGACCCCAACTACACGGGCGGCCCCGGCAATCTCGAACATGAATCGGTCTATATGGCGGAGCACACGTTCGGTGGCAACTGGAACACCATGCGAGTCACGTTCGACACACACAAGCCAAACGGCGTACTGTTCTCTATCGACCAAAAGACCTTATTCATCGCCGACACTCCGAACCAACCAGGAGACCCCAAACGCCTGTTGGCATACTCGGTTAACGAAGATGGAACTCTGGGCGATAGCCAAGTTCTGCATGATTTCGGTCATGGTCGAAGCATCGACGGAATGACGCTTTCTTCAGCAGGAACAATTCTCGCTACGGCAGGTTCTTCTTCTGGTGGACCCGGTCCGATGATCTACGAATTCGAAGCTTCAGGACGAGTCGTTCGCACGCACCCTGCGCCTGCAGATAATCCAACCAACTGTACGTTTGGGGGCTCCTCACTATCAACGCTATTCGTAACGTTCATGGGCGGCGAGGTTTACCAAGTCGACAACGTTGGCCACACAGGCCAACTCGCCTACCCACAGCGTCGGTTCTAGAGAGTTGCAACCTCCCTCCCTATCGAGGGAGACAGGAGTCGCAGCAATACTCACCGGCTCAATCGGGCCGATTCAGAGTCGATCCGATTGAGCCGTAGAAAATGTGCCTTTGTCACTTACCTACTGAAGCTTGAGTCGTAGGCATCTGCTGCAACGAGTGAATTGTCGAGCAAGTCCTGCGCCTTCATCCATTCAACAAGCGATTCCCAGCGACTGTCGTCGAACGAACCAACCGGTGCACCTTCCGATTTCCACAGCGGAGCCAATAACTCGACACCTTCACGGTCGGTCGGTTCATCGATCTCAGCTTCCGGATTTAGAGCAAGCATCGTGTCGACCGACCCCTGAGGATCGGAAGCAGCCTGACCATAGCCCTTGTTGAACGCTCGAACGAATCGCTCAACCAGCTCTGGATTGTTCGCAATGTTCTCTTCCGAAGTTACGAGAACCAGCTCGTAGTAGCTCGGAACACCCCACTCATGCGGGTAGAGCACATTAGTCTCAAAGCCTTCGTTGCCCATAATGATCGACTCGTAAGTCCAGTAAACACCAATAATGGCATCGACTTCGCCAGCCATCAATCCAGGACTAACGTTCCATCCGAGATCGACAACTTCAACGTCATCTATCGACACGCCGTCAGCTTCGAGCATAGTTGCGAGCAATGCGTCGTTCCAAGGGAGACCCGGAGTACCGATTTTCTTGCCAGCAAGCTGAGCTGGAGTCTCGATACCCGATGATTCCAAAGTCATTATCGAGTTGAGAGGTTGCTGAACAATTCCTGCAACTGCAACCACGGGAACACCTTCTTGGCGAGCCTGGAGTAAATCTGGTTGGTAGTAGAATGCAAAATCGCTCTTACCCGTAGCAACCAGACCCAAAATTGCGGTGGGGTCGGCAGGTGGCTCAACCGTAACATTCAGGTTTTCGTCAGCGAAGAAACCTTTATTGACAGCTTCGTAAACTCCTACGTGGTTTGCGTTCTGGAACCAGTCGAGCGTTACTACAACGTCGTCTGCGATTGCAGTTGGCGGCACCGATGTCGCTGTCGAAGGGACAGTTGTCGGCTCAGCATCGCTCGAACAAGCGACGATCGATATCGACACAAATATTGCTATCAGTAGCACTAACTTCTTCATGAATCTCCTAGACGAATAACTCTATTCGCAGTTGGTGGGTACTTTCTAATCACCCACTTTTCCATAGCGACAACCGCTGCGAACAGCGCCATCGCCAATATTGAAAGCACAACTATTGCGGCGAAAACTCTCGCCGTTTGAAACTGCCCACCAGCGATTTTCATCATCCAGCCAAGTCCCGCGCTAGATCCAAACCACTCGCCGATAACCGCTCCAATTACAGAAACGACAGCAGCGACTTTTAGACCAGCGAAGAAGTTTGGTAGTGCCGACGGAATCATCAGTTTGCGAAATATTTGCCAAGGCGACGCGCCGAGCGTCCGAAACATGTCGACCATTTCCTGATCGACGGAACGCAGACCTGCAACAAGGCTGATGACGATTGGGAAGAACGTGAACAACACGATCACGATCACCTTTGAAGTGATGTCGGTCCCAACCCAAATAACCAATAACGGAGCGAGAGTGATGATCGGGATCGTCTGCGAAGTGATGATGAGTGGATAGATCGTTCGTTCAACCGTGCGTGACCAAATAATTCCCGAAGACAATACGCCAGCTAGCAAAATCGATATGGCGAACCCAAGTAGGGTTTCCGCAGCGGTTACTCGGGCGTGTTGCATCAAGAATCCGAATGAATCCCCTATTTCAGCAACGATCACGCTCGGCGGCGGGAGCAGCCAATGCTGAACGTCCAAAACATCAACTAGAACTTCCCAAGCCAAGATTAGGGCTAGGGTCACAGCAAGGGCAGGAAGCCATTCAACCAGAGCTTTTTTTACTGATACAGAAGTGTTCATCTAACAACCTCCTGGTGACTCAATAGATCGAGGATACGCGCTCGAATTTGGTTGAATCCAGGCGACATAGAAATATCTGTCGCTGCTGTTCCCGCTTCTACATTCACCTTGATATCAGCAACGATTCGTCCCGGATCGGAAGCCATCACCAAGATTCGATCGGCAAGCAAAATCGCTTCATCAACATCGTGGGTAACCAACACCACCGCTTTGTCGGCAGTATCGAGAACGTTCAACAGCCACTGCTGTAAAGATCTACGAGTGATAGCGTCTAGGGCGCCAAACGGTTCATCGAGCAGCAATACGGGGTTATCTGGCAAAACGGCTCTGAGAAGGGCTACTCGTTGACGCATTCCACCCGAGAGCTGCCAAGGCATCTGGTCGAGCACATCTGCGATACCAAACAACTCGGCAAGTTTTTCGACACGCTCGTTAGATTCGGCTTTGCCAACTCCGTTAAGTTCGAGCCCAAGACGACTGTTTTCAGCAACAGTTCGCCATGGCAGCAATAAATCCTTCTGCTGCATGTACGAAACATTGCCGAGTCGTTCAGTTCGTCTAATCAACCCATTTGTATTGATGGAACCTTCTCGAGCTTCAAGCACGCCTGAAATTAGATTAAGTAGTGTGCTTTTGCCACAGCCTGAAGGCCCAACCAGCGCAACGAATTCGCCCGAATCAACAGAAAGCCGCACGTCGTCGAGTATCGGGGCATTCTTGTAATCGAAACCAATACCTGAAACTGCGAGTAACGCGTCTTCAGAACCAGCGATGTTGTTGTTCGTAGATTTTGTTTGGTGTGAGGCCGGGCTCATCGTTGTTTGGTCGCTACCAGTTAGATTGTTCTACTGGGTAATCGACGCTTGGATGAGGCACACGAGCCGTTTTCCTACGCTGGAATTACCCAGATCAGGTTCAAGGGTTGGCAGAGTTAATGTCTGCCCTCTCAGCCCGGCCACCCGAGCTCCCCACGTGCCACTAAAATAATTTCAGAACACTAGCGAAGCAATGCCTCACCTATGCCAAGTCTTGCAACCAATGATCCGTATGTCAAATCAGCTGGTTTTTAACTCACGGAGATAGGTTTGCGGCTTTACCTAGCGGCAGCTAGAATGCCCCTAATCCAGTTCGGAAGCACAATAAGTTACGCAGGGAGTCGCCTTAGGTTTTGGGAACAAGTTCGCTCTCTCCAAAAGAAAACTTCGCCAGAGCAATAAGATGCCCTGACGATGAGATAAACCTTGGTGCGGCAGCGTTGTATGCAGCATCGAGCGAATTTCCCGATCTTGATGTTATTGCCTATCAAGGGCGAATAGCCCAGTTTGGCAAGACGGTCAAGGACTTACTCCCAGCTAACTACTCAAACTTCGATTTCGTAGACGCTATGCACGAAGTTCTGGTCGGGAAGGCTGGGTTTACTGGTGATTCAAAAGACTATTTCGACCCAGGCAATAGCCACCTAAACGAGGTTATCGACCACCTAAAAGGTAACCCTGTAACCCTTTCGATCTTCTACATCGAAGTGGCCCGGGTTACCGGAGAGAAGGTATGCGGCATATCGCTTCGCAAACACTTTGTCGTTGTTGTTGGAACCGGTGAAGATCGCATCTATATCGATCCGTTCCACAGCGGCGGGCTTCTTTCACGTAAAGAGTGCATCACCAACATTCTGGGCAAGGACAATTTCAAGAATGGTGACTTAGATGATCTTGAACGCAAGTTCCTGAAACCTGCCTCGAACCGAGCGATATTGCGCCGACAGTTGAGCAACCTCAAAGTTGCGCACGAAAAACATAAACAGTACGATCTAGCCCTTTCGGCGTCCGAGCGCATTCAGATGGTCGACCCCACAAATCTTCGCAATCTCAGTGAACTCGCCCGTCTTCAAACCAAAGTCGGTAACTTCGGCGATGCTTTAGATTCGCTCACTCAGTTCCTTGAACGAGCGCCTGCTGGATCGAACACTGAACAGGCAGAAAGTGCGATCCGCAAACTACAGGCGCTTACAATGCGCGGCAGCGATAATTCGTCCGACTAAATAATTGGTTGCCAGCCACGAAACCGCTGCGCAAAACCTGACGTATTGTTTATTGGTTACCTGAACGGCTAGACGTATTCGCGCACGGCAAATAC
The DNA here is from genome assembly GCA_905614375.1 of uncultured Dehalococcoidales bacterium. The sequence continues at coordinate 19,368 of CAJQSP010000057.1, forward strand.
ATGCACGGTCGGTCGGGTCCTGATTGGACGAGGTGTACCGCTTGAATTACCAGGGACTAGAAGATCTGGAACTGCTTGCGAAGATCAGTGAACAAGATCGACAGGCTCTCGCGGCGTTGTACGACAGGTACGGACGAAGGGTATTCGCGCTCGCCGTCCGAATGCTCAACGACCCTGTCGGCTCGGAAGAAGTTACACAAGATGTATTCATGAGCGTATGGCGGCGCGGAGCCTCCTACACGTCGAAGAAAGGCAAGTTCACCACTTGGCTGTTCTCGATTGCCCACAACAGGACGATCGATGAACTCAGAAAACGAAGACGAGATCGAAGCCGAGAAAACGCTGATATTGACGACCATCTGAACATCAAATCTGGCGACATTTCGCCAGCGGATGCGGCGGTCGCTCAATCTGAGTACGCAAAGATCCGTGCAGCCATGGAAAAACTGCCAGTAGAACAAAAAAGTGTGGTTGAACTCTCCTATTTCAAAGGGCTAACCCAAACAGAAATTTCAACGAAAACCGGCCAACCGCTCGGCACGGTCAAAACACGAATGCGGTTGGCATTGAAAAAGTTACGCACGGCACTTAGTACTGAAATGGGTGCGCAAGCATGACCGAAACTAAAGACAGTATTGAATCGAACAAGAATTTGGACTCTAGGTTTCAAAATCTCGCAAGTTACGTTCTTGGTGCACTTGACCACGCCGAGGAACGAACAGCCGTAGAAAATCTAATCGAACGCGATCCCGAGGTTCAAGCCGAATTCGAAGAACTGGCAGAGGCAGCCGATCTATTGGCTATTGCCGTTCCTCCGGTTGAGCCGCCTGCCAAATTGAAGACTCGGATCATGGAGATGGCTGGCCAAAGTGCTCCGTCACGATTGGTAGAGATCCCTAATATTTATGAGAAACAGGGCGGGCGAACAGGTGCTCCCTGGTGGCGACGCGCTTTCCAATCTGGAATAGTAGTTTCGGCCGCGGCCGCCGTTCTTGTAATCGTAGTTGGTAGCGTTCTCGCTTATCAGAACAACCAGCTCGGCCATGAGATCAACTCCCTTCGGGCTGACCTCGCCACTGAATCGGTCGCTGTTGCTAATCTACAGACCGAGCTCTATACAACGTTGACCGACTCTGAAAACCAAGTCGCCACGATGAAATCTGAGATGAAAGTAATGGAAGATGATTTCGTTGCAACCACTGAAATGGTCGTCCACCAAGAAGAAATGGTCTCCCAACTTGGTATCGCCAACAACGCACTCCGACAAGCGCTAAGTGACCAAAACTGGCTCACGTATGTCTCAACGAAAGAGGGATACCAAGTCGAAAGCTGGCTCGCGGGTAACACTCAGCAGATCACCACGACAGAACCTACAGCATCCGGACTCATCGCCGTCCGAATAGTAGGCAACGAAGCAGTATTTCAGGTTCATGGACTTCCTCAGCCCCAACCCGGATACGCCTACACCCTCTGGTTGATGGGCAACGGTGATCCACGAGCTGTAGCTCAGTTCGAGGTCAGCGGAATCGGATCTGCAACGATCGCATTCTTGTTGCCAGAACCACTTCGATTCTTCTCAACTGTAGTGGTCACTCAAGAACAGGTGGACGGAATAGGAACCGATCCATCGGGCACCATGGTTTTGTCTGCACAAACCAACTGATCGTTCCTGTGAACAACGCTGGGAATATTTACAATTCGATAATTCCTGCGCTGATTGATGCAACAGGGCTAATGAAGATTGTGAGCAGATCTAGATGACTACCGATTCAGATACGAAAATCTGGGTGTGCGATCGCTGTGACGCGGAGCTAGTAGATCTTCATTGCAAACTGCGATGTGATAGCTGTGGATTCATGCGTGATTGCAGCGATCCTTAAGCCACACTCTTTTTACGCTCCCAAATTTTCAATTAGATGTAATGTGAAGACCAGATCCTAAGTCGCAAGTTCGAATATGGCCCAACTTCACTACCGCTCAATCCTCTCAAAATCTTATGCAGCTATGGCTGTTCTACTGCTGTTGGTTTTGTTACCGGGTGCATGCTCAAATTCCGAAGCGGCGCCAGAACCTACTGCAGCACCAAAACTCACAGCCGCCGAAGTCGTAGAGTTGTCCAAAACATCGATGGGAAACATTGATAGCTTTAGCTTTCAACTGACCCACGATTCAGGTCACACCACACTTTCCGGCGCCCTACAACTAACTCTGGCCGGTGGATTCGTCGCAACAGACGGTCTCGACCTCGAAGCAGAAGCCAGTATCGGCCGATTGTTCGTCAAGGTCGAAGCTGTCGTGATTGAAGAGCAAACTTGGATGACTAACCCGATAACCGGTGTATGGTCAGAAATCGCCCCTGAAGACAGCCCATTCGCATTTCTAGATCCCGTAAAGCTCGTCGCCGACATTCTTGGCGATACCCAACAGGCGACATATGCCAAAGACGATCAAGCAAGCAATGGTGACATCGAGATTTCGGGCAAAATCCCAGCAAAATCACTCGCGGCTCTCGTGGGTTATGTGAACCCCGATGCAATACCGAATGTAGTACTCACTATCGATTCGTCATCAAATCTACTTAAAAAGATCATTATTTCCGGTGTCGTTCAATCCGAAGATGAACCAGGCACTATTAGAGTAATAACCCTCTCGGATTTCGACGAGCCATCGACCATAGAGCCACCGATCTAACCTATGTTAACCAGGCTCCGGCAAATAGTCTCGCCATACAAGCTCCTGCTACCGCTCTGCTTCGGTGTGTTCATCGCTGCCGATGATCAAACGGTGGTCGTCACCCTGCTACCCGACATGCTTGCCGACTTAAGAGTCGGGGTTAGCGAACTCGACCGTGCTTCATGGTCGATCACTGGTTATCTCATCGGCTACACAGCCGCGATGCCGCTCATGGGCCGTCTATCTGACAGAACGGGCTATCGAACAGCGTTCTTACTGGCGATGGCGGTTTTCACGCTCGGTTCAGCACTCGTTGCCATATCACCCGACATTCCCCGACTGCTGTACGGCGGAGCGCCCGAATACAACTGGCTCATCGGAACAAGAGTCTTCCAAGCAATCGGAGGTGGCGCGGTAATTCCGATTTCTATCGCCGCTGCTGGACAACTTGTCGACGGTAAGCACCGCGCCATCGCATACGGACTAATCGGTGCAAGTGCAGAAGCAGGAGGGGTTTTCGGCCCTCTCTGGGGTGGCGGTATCACGACGTGGCTATCGTGGGAATGGGCATTCTGGTTGAACATTCCGTTGACTATCGTCGCGTCGATCTGGATCATGCGAAATCCGCCGGGCAAGCGAAATAAGGTAAAAGTCGATATCCCGACAGTCATTATTTTTGCCGCAGCGTTATCGACGCTCACGATCGGACTAGTCAGAATCGGCGATCCAGATCCCCTAATGGCTACTTCTTTGGCAATCACTGCGGTTCTAGCAATCTTGTTGGTCGTGATGAACAATCGATCACACGATCCGTTATTCCCGCCAACGCTATTCAAACTACCATCGTTCAATTTTTCCAATACGACACACTTCCTAGTTGGAAGTGTGTTGATTATCGGAATGGTGACTGTTCCGCTAATGGCAGCATCGGTCTTCGGAAAATCTCCTCTAGAAGGTGGCCTTCAACTCCTACGTATGACATTGGCAATTGGCGTGGGTGCGGTGATAGGCGGCGTGATAACTCAACGTTGGGGAGCCAGAATACCTTCGTTATCTGGATTGATCCTGACTACCGCCGGATTCCTACTCCTGTCTAGTTGGACTATCGATATAGCCGAACCAGCCCTCACGATCCATCTGGCAATCACTGGTCTTGGACTTGGTTTGTTGGTCTCACCCATCGCCGAGACCGCGCTCTTTGGCGTTCAAGACGATCAGAGCGGAGCCGCTTCAGCGTTATTGAGCGTATCCCGTATGGTCGGTATGACTGCGGGTCTCGCGGCGATGACGGCATTGGGTACAGTGCAATTTCACGAATTGGTAGCCGACGTGCCCGCTTTTTCTCTCGACCCGGAAGTGCAGCAGCAGATCTTTAATAGTGCCATCGACGCAGGGGTGGCGGTGTTCACACGCTTCTATCTCTATGCAGCCATCTTGTCCGCAGTGGCGTTGGTCCCGGCATGGTTCATGACCAGAAATAAGGCCTGCTAGTCAGCCGGTGCTGAAGTTTCTCGCTTCTTCTCGGCGCTACGTTCTGCCTCAAGTCGCTCAAGTCCGTACGACCCGTGATCGACGTAAGTCATCGCGTCAGCAAGAGCTTTGTGCCCCGCCTTGTCACGAATGAGATTATGCATAATCTGGCACACCCGGCGATAGTCTGTGTGTCCCTGTTGAGCAGTCCGAAGCTCCAGCAAGTGGAACGCCTCTCGAACGTTGAACTGCATCGAATATCGGAGCTTGAATCCGAATGGCACAACGTACTGAGATACGTCAGAACCGTGCTCATCGAGAACGCTCTGATGGAAATCGCTCATGCGCCCCATCGCATCGTCCCAACGTTGAGTCCAGCCGACCTCTTCGATCGCAGGAGGCGTTGAATAGCCGTGTTTCACTCCCAAACGCTGCCAATCGATAGTCATCATTCGGTGACGTTGCAAATCTCGAAAGCTACCGAAATCGGAGAGAACATCAAAGCGATAGAACGATCGTTCCATCCCTCGTCCGGGCTTGTGCCTACGATTTTGTCGATCACCGGCGTACGCATTTAGCACTTCCGCTTTATTAGCATCACTCATCGCATTGACGATGGCTTGCAGTTGCGTGTCGGGTAAATCGGAGTGGGCGTATAAGGCAGCCACTGCGATTTTGTTCTCAGCGTCGGGATCCCACTCCACCAAAGTGACTTCATCGATTCCGTCAGGCTCTGCATCGATGCTTGAAGCGATACGCTCCATAGCCTCGTGGTTCTCTTGGAAATAGTCCGACCACACACCGCCGCGGTCTGGCAGATCAACTCGCTTCAAGAACGACGGAATTACTTTACGAAGCTCTTCCAACATCATCCGAGCGTAGTCTCGAACTTCTTCGAGAGGGTGACTGTTCATCCGAATCAGCATCGATTCATAAGCCTGCCCCGACCCGAAAATACCGACGTTCGAAGTAGTCGAAGCTGGCAATAATCCGCGGGCAGAATCGCACGCTTTGGCGCGAATCGAAGCGGTATATATGAACTTAGAATCGCCGTCCTGACGAGGGAACTGATTCTCGAAGTACGGCGCACAAACGTGGACTAGTTCAGAGTATTCATCGAATAACCAGTCCATGGTTTTCGTGTATTCGTCAGCAAGAGGTCCGTTTACGATCTCAGGAGGGCCGGTGTAGCGATATTGATCGCCGAGTTTCTGATCGTAATAGATGTACCGAGTCGATTGTTCAAGGTACGCAGCTAGCCGGCCCCACTCCAACACTTTAGTCAGAATGTTCGATGCTTGCTCGCACGCAATGTGCGCCCCGCCTAGTTGAGCCACCGAGTCATCGCCGTACTGAGAGAACACTCGCTCGTAAAGACCTTCGGCACGATTGAGCGATACCAGTTGTTGGCTATCAGAATCTTCTGCCAGTTCTTCGATAGGCGCTTCTGGTTGATCGTAAAACTCATCGAGAAACAATCGTCGTAGCGACTTAGGCGAACGGCTGTAGCGTGCAAACAGTGCACCTTTTACAACCTCGGGAAGGTTGATAAGAGCAAAAACGGGATCATCTATATTCGTGAAGAATCGGCTTAGTACCGCTCGTTCCTCAGTGCTAAATGTTTCCCGTACGTACATCGTTAGTGACCTATCGACTGCCCAGCAAGTAAGCAGGGAGTTAGATGTTCGTTGCTACGTGATCACCGCTCAAGCAGCGATCACACAATGATCGTAAATTCGAGCCAGTGCCTACAGCATAAGACGAGCAGGATTTTCCAGAGACTTCTGGAACTCACCCATCAGAATCGCAGCCTCTGCACCATCGCCAACGCGGTGATCTGCCGAGATCGTGGCGTTCATGGTCTTGCCAACAACGATCTGCCCATCCTTGACAATTGGTTTCTCTTTTACCGCGCCAACAGCGATGATTCCAGCGTTTGGTGGAACGATAATCGCTGCGAAAGTATCGGTTCCAAACATACCAAGGTTAGAGGTACCGAATGTGCCTGAAGTCATCTCGGCCTGGGTCAGCGAACCGCCCTCACCGCGAGCGCGTTTACCAAGATCACGAACTGCTCGTGAAATCTCAATCAACGACATGTTCTGGGTACCAACTACAGCAGGAACAATCAGGCCTTCTTCAAGCGCTATCGCTACACCAAGGTTGATATCGGAGTGACCAATGAGTTTGTTGCCATCGAACGAAGAGTTCCACTTCGGGTGCTTCAGCAGAGCGATTGTTACCGCTCTCAGAACCATGTCATTTACAGAAATCCGTTCGCCACCGTCGACCAATACCTCGTTGATCTGCGCTCGGAAGGTCATCGCAGGGCCCATATTTACTTCGTGGGTCACGTAGTAGTGAGGGCTCTCTGTCTTCGACTTGACGGTAACTCGAGCAATAGCCTGTCGCATTGACGAAAGAGGCGTGTCCGAGCCGTCCATTACCACCGGAGCCCGACCGCCAGAAGCAGCGAACACAGGTGAAGGAGTGAAATTTTCTACGTCCGTCTTTGAAATTCGTCCGCCAGGTCCAGTTCCTGGAACTGCGGAGATATCGATACCTTTTTCTTCGGCAAGCTTGCGAGCGATGGGTGAAGCCTTTACTCGACCACCCGGTACTGCATCTAGTGGGGCAGGCGTCGGCACTACCTGTTCATCAGGCGCTGGTGTTTGCGCAACTGCAGCCAGTACAGCTTCAACAGCAGGGACCACTTCGACAATTTCAGGAATATCATCGCCGGCGTCGCCAATGAACGCGATAACCGTTCCAACCTCCACAAGGGTGCCCTCTGAAACGACTATCTTGCGAAGTAAACCTTCGGCATACGCCTCCATCTCGACAACTGTCTTGTCCGTTTCGATCTCTGCGAGTTTGTCTCCACGGCTAACCGAATCGCCTTCGGCCTTAAGCCACTTGGCGATGGTGCCCTCGGTCATGTCGGCACCCATTGAGGGCATAGTAACTTCGCTGATCAAATTCGGACTCCTGCGGGAACGATTGCTCGTAAAAATCGTTGGTTTGGCGCACTTGCCATACTGGTTTTAAAGACCCGTTGATAGAGGTTACACAAGAATTAGACAAAGATGCTAAAAATTCTGCTGATCATTCAGCGGTCTCTAGCCGTTTTCTAATGTCAGGATTTCTTGCGTTTTTCCGCTTTAGTCCGCTGTCGATTCGTCTTCGCCACTATCCTCATCTTTCGCTGATGATCGGTTTTGCCCGTCGCATCGTGCTTGGTCTCTTCGAATTGAAGTTCGCGCCACATCCGCATGTACGAATCAAAACGAGCTTGGGAAAGGTTGTCTTTCGCAAGCGCCTCAACGATTGCGCAGCCAGGTTCGCTGCTGTGACCGCAGTCACTGAATCTACATTTCCACATATATTCTTCGACATCTGAGAACGTTTTCGCCAACGCATCTTCGCTGCCAGACACGAGCCCAATCGTCCGAATACCGGGAGTATCGATTAGCACTCCGCCGTTGGGAAGCCGTAACAGTTGGCGAGTGACCGTTGTGTGGCGACCTCGTGTGTCGGACTCGCGAATCTCGGCGGTCTCCATCGCTTGCTGACCCATCAGTAGATTCACGAGAGTCGATTTCCCGACTCCTGAAGCACCGATCAAAACGACGGTAATTCCGAATTTAGTAAATTCCCGAAGTGACTCAGTGCCAGCGCCAGTTATGCCGCTGGCTGCGAAAACCTCGACACCTGGCGCCGATTCTTTCGCCTGTGCGATGACTCCAGTGGGGTCTTGTCCTTCTTCAAGAAGGTCGATTTTCGTAATTACTACGACTGGTGTTGCCCCACTACCCCAAACCAGAGCTATCTCTCGTTCAAGTCGACTTGGATTGAAATACGTCGCCGCCTGAACCACAAACACTGTGTTGATATTAGAAGCGAGGACCTGCTCATCGCCCTGCTCTTTCCCACGCATAACTCGTTTTCTGCTGAGGAGTGATATACGAGGAAGAACGAGTTCGATATCGTCGGGATCCTGATCTGCGCCCAAGCGAACTAGAACCCAGTCGCCAACAGTCGGCTGTGCAGGTTCGATTTCAAATTCATCATTATGAGCGATACGAGCGAATCTACTGACTGCTCGATAGTCGACCGTAGCGGTCTGAACGAAAGTGGAAATGCCATCGACCCTAGTGACTCTGCCGGGAACAAGCTCAGAATCTTTAGCAATTATCGCTGTGAATTGGTCATTCGCTGCTTTGGTAAGACCGAATTGAATCAGGCCTGAGAGGTCGATATTACCTAGAGGGGGAACTGGGGGAGTAGGTAAGGATTCAGAAATATCTGGATTGTCTTCTTGAGAGAAAGTGTTCAACGTAGGTATTCCTTAAAGCACACAAAGCACTCGGGGGAATCGTCCGCACGTTTGAGCATAGATGCCTATATCAGAGAGACGATCGGCTGGCCTGAGTTAGCTTTGGCTTCAAAGCTGAGTGCCACATATTGGAGATCAAATTCATGAACATTCATTGCAATCAGTCTCCCCTGTGCGCTCAGTCGGCAAAATCATAAACTGGCCTAGTCGTAGTAAAAATCACTCTAGCTGACCGAAGCTTACAGGGTTACCGATAATAGATCAGATCAACTCACAAGAATTAGTGACCGCTTTAGAAACTAAAGGCAGCGAGCGAACCGTCCGAACACAAGAACAAACCCTACAATCCGTAGCCTTCGGCGACTGCGGCAAGCACGTCGTTAGCGTCAGTGAGAACTTCTTGTTCGAGACCACGGTTGTAAGGCCATGGCACATTAGCTGATCCGACACGCATGACAGGACCGTCGAGCCACTCGGAAGCGACTTGCTGAAGATCGGCGGTTACCTCTGCCATAACTCCACCTCGGCGGCGTGCATTATCGACAACCACAACACGATTGGTCTTCTGAACCGAAGCAACAATCGTATCCATGTCGATCGGGCTTAGCGATCGCATATCAATCACTTCAACCGAAACGCCTCGACCCTCAAGAGTGTCGGCAGCGTCGTTGACCGGGCGCATTCCGTATCCGTACGATACAAGAGTAATATCGCTACCCTCACGAGTGATATCGGCTTTTCCGATTTCTATCTCGTAGTACTCATCAGGAACTTCGCCTTTAGCTCCGTAGAGCAAAGCGGGCTCGGCGACCAACACCGGGTTATCGTCCTTGATCGCAGAACGCATCAGACCGAGTGCATCATATGGAGTCGAAGGGCAAACAACTTTCATACCCGGTACTTCAGCTAGCCATGTCTCGAAGCTCTGCGAGTGAGTTGCCCCCAACTGAACTCCGGCGCCGGTAGGTGCTCGAATGACCATCGGAACGCTTATTTGGCCGCCCGACATGTATCGTAAGTTTGCCGCCATGTTCACGATTTGATCGAAGGCAACCAGCGTGAATGACATTGACATGAACTCAACGATAGGTCGAAGTCCGGCTACTGCAGCACCAATACCTGCACCAAAGAACGCTTGTTCGGAAATGGGCGTATCTTTGATCCGCTTTTCGCCAAACTTTTTAAGGAAGCCGTCGGTAACAGCATAAGCACCGCCGTACTCACCGATGTCTTCACCCATGATGAACACACGTGGATCGTTATCGAGTGCTTCTTCAAGTCCTCGTTTTAATGCTTCTCTTAGAACAATTTCTGGCATATGAGTTAGGCAAGTACGTCGTTGTGGATTTCAGATAGTTCGGGTTCGGCGCTATCTTCAGCAAATTTCACAGCAATTGCTACAGCTTCGTCGACACCCGCTTTGATCTGGGTGATCTGGTCAGCGGTCGCCAGTCCCATTTCGATCAGCTTGGCTGGGAACGTTGCGACAGGGTCGCGCTCTTCCCATTCCTTGACCTCTTCCTCCCCACGGTACTTCTGACCGTCGGCGAGTGAATGCCCTACGAAACGGAAAGTCTTAGCCTCGATGAACTGAGGACCATCTCCGTTTCGAATTCGTGCGACCGCAAGTTCGGTCGCTTCTTTGACAGCAAGCACATCCATGCCGTCTACTTCGGCAGCTGGAATACCGTACGTCGCCATGCCTGGATAGAAGTCGATTCCACCAGCACGAACCCGTTCGATCGACGATCCCATTCCGTACATATTGTTTTCGAGGAAGAATAAAACCGGTAGCTTCCAGATAGCTGCCAAGTTCATCGTCTCGTGGTACAAACCTTGGTTTGTCGATCCATCGCCGAAGAAGCAAATAGTAAATGCGTCGGTATCGTTGTACTGCTGGGCAAGTGCAAGACCTGCAGCGAGAGGCAACTGCGCTGCAACGATAGCGTGCCCACCCATGAAACCCTTGGCAGCGTCGAACAGGTGCATCGACCCGCCCTTGCCTTTGGACGTTCCAGTTGCCTTACCGAAAAGTTCAGCCATTGATCGGTTCACGTCGAGCCCACGCGCCAAGGCGTGTCCGTGATCTCGGTAGTGGCTAACAACATAGTCATCGTCACGAAGTGTCGAAAGAGCTCCGACACCACTGGCTTCTTGGCCAATATAGAGGTGAAGGAATCCGCGAATCAGACCCTTGGAGTAGTTCTCGCCACACGCCAACTCGAACTGGCGAATGAGGTACATTTGACGATACAACTCGAGGTTGTCCGCCACGCCAACTACGCCACCGTCATCCAAGCCTAAAGAACTGCTTTTTCCGTTCTTTGATAACTTCGCTTTTTCCGAAGATGATTTTGCGCTGGATTTCGTGGAACTTGCCATAAATTATCAGATGCGAACAAACATATAATCGACGCCCAACAAACTACCCTGATCGTTATGCTGGTGTCAGCGGATAAAGGGTTATTCTACCGCAAATTTGCGTAATCTCTAATGCACTCTCAGTTTGTAGCAGCCAAGTTTGCGGCCTGCAACACATTCACCAACAGCATTGCAATCGTCATCGGGCCAACCCCTCCCGGTACGGGGGTAATCGCCGAAGCAACTTCATACGCTCCCTCGAAATCTACGTCTCCGGTTAGTCGGTAACCACGTTTACGAGTCGAATCATCGACACGTGATACTCCAACATCGATAACCACTGCTCCGGGCTTCACCATGTCAGCAGTAACAGCTCCCGGAAATCCTGCAGCGGCAATCAGAACATCGGCTCTGCGGGTTTCGGTTGCCATATCTTTAGTTCCGGTGTGGCAAACAGTTACGGTCGAGTTGGCGCCAATGCCCTTCTGTAGAAGAAGAGCGGTCAACGGCATGCCAACGAGTTTGCTTCGACCGACGATAACGACACGCGCACCATTCATATCGACGTTCTGCTCAACGAGCATCCGCTGCACGCCTAGTGGGGTTGCTGGGGCAAACCGACGTTGGCCAAGCATCAGGAGTCCGACATTTTCCGGGTGAAGTCCGTCAACATCCTTCATCGGGTCGATGGCATGAATGACAGCGCTTTCATCAAGATGCTTCGGCAACGGTAATTGAACAAGAATTCCGTTTACGGCTGGATCGGAGTTGAGACCCTCGACGATTCCTAGCAATTCTTCTTGAGTGATTGATGAATCTCGAATAATCGTTTTGGTTGCTATTCCAACCTTCTCGCAAGCACGTTCTTTGCCTTTAACGTATGAATGCGAAGCGGGATCATCACCAACTAGCACAACGGTTAAACCCGGAATCGTTCCATGTTTCTCTTTGAACTCTGCAACTCCGGATGCGACTTCCTCATGAACCTTCGCGGCGACTTCTTTGCCGTCAATAATCCGTGCTGTCACTTGTTATTAGCCTCCAGACCGAGTTGGTCTGATTAAGTTGGAACGTTACGGTGTCAAATTTCATAATTATGTTGATAAATCCTAACCGAGAATTGTCTTAACAAGTATTATTCCGAGCATCAATTGAACCCTACTCAACGGTTTCGACCGGAGGCACTGCCCAAATGATCTACACAGGGATCGACTTAATCGAGATTCCCAGAGTCGCGGGTGTGCTCCAACGCTATCCCAAACGATTTCTTGCGAAGGTCTTCACTGAAGGCGAACAGCGTTACGCCAAAGGACGTCCGCACCAGCTGGCGAGTCGGTTCGCCGCTAAAGAGGCGGTAATGAAGTTACTCGGCACTGGCGTTCGCGGCGTGCCATGGAAGTCGATCGAGGTCAAGCGCAAGCGAGGCGGACCGCCTGAAGTCATATTGCACGGTCACGCGAAAATTCGCGCCGAGAAAATGGGCATCACACGAATCGCCCTCAGCCTTTCCCACTCTCGTGAAATTGCCACGGCTTCCGCAGTTGGAGAAGCCAGAGACGACGCGTGGAAACCATGAAACTCGTGACCGCTGCCCAAATGCGAGCGATCGAGCAATCGTCTGTTGAAGCAGGTGTATCGCTCGATCAGTTGATGGAGAACGCCGGGCTGGCGGTCGCTGAAGCCGTTCGTGACGAATTCGACAAACACAGCGAACTGTTCGGCAAGCGAATTACGACCTTGATCGGCGCGGGTAACAACGGAGCCGATGGATTTGTGGCAGGCCGGCATCTGGCGAAATGGGGTGCGATCGTTACCGCAGTTTTATGTGCGGAGAGAAATCCGACTGATCCCAAGCGGGATTCAGCACTCGAAGCGGGCGTTTGTGTCGTAGATTGTATCGACGATTCCGGTACCGACACCCTACGAGCACTGCTCGAATCAACCGATCTGATAATCGACGCTATCCTTGGAATCGGCTCGTCACGCGCTATCGCCGACCCGCTCTCGAAAATCACCTTCGCAGCACTCGAATCTGGCGTGCCAGTAATTGCCCTCGATCTGCCAACCGGCGTTAATTCTGACACTGGTGAATTCGATATCGCAGGCCTCCCAGCAGATCGCACGCTAATGCTCGGTTACCCAAAGTTAGGACCAATGATAGCGGCCGATCCATCGGTAACCGGCGAAGTTTCCGTTCTTGAAATAGACATTCCTCATGGTCTAGATTCGCAAGTAGATACCAATCTAATTACTGAACATCTTGCCGTCTCACTTCTTCCTGAACGACCGTTCGGTGGACACAAAGGCACATTCGGTTCCACGCTCATAGTCGGCGGCTCAAAGGACTATCTCGGAGCAGTGACGATGGCGACCGACGCTGCCACTCGATCGGGCGTCGGGTTAACGTTCGTGGCCACGCCTGAATCGGCATACCGCAAGATAGCGGGAGTTATCCGCGAGGCGATGTATCTATCGCTGCCTGTGGACGGTAACGACAATCTGCAAGCATCC